>NZ_JADBRW010000134.1:0-4894 GCF_020247025.1 Microcystis sp. M109S1 | reverse complement strand
TAATTGACCACTGTTACATTTGGTAAATCGAGGAGTTGCTCAAAATTTATCCACATAACCCACCTCCTGTTCTGTGTTACTATTATACCATGCTCACACAGAACCTAGAAGAGCCCTGATAACTGATAACTGATAACTGATAAAGCTTATGATTGAAGTCGAACATCTGAGTAAAATTTATGGTTCTACCGCGGCAATCAGTGACGTGGATTTTACCGTAGAAAAAGGAGAAATACTCGGTTTTTTGGGACCAAATGGAGCGGGAAAAACCACAACTATGAGGATTTTATCCGGTTATATTCCTGCCACAACAGGAACAGCAAGGATAGCAGGATACGACGTGCATCAACAATCCTTAGAAGTGCGTCGTCGCATTGGTTATCTTCCCGAAAATCCCCCCTTGTATCCAGAGATGACCGTGGAAAGTTTTCTCGATTTTGTGGCACGGATTAAAGGCATCTCATCGGGGGATAGAAAAGCGCGGGTAGATTTAGTGTTAGGCAAATGTCAGTTACTAGAAAAAAGAAAAATTATTATCCGCAAGTTATCCAAGGGTTATAAACAGCGTGTGGGAATTGCCCAAGCGATCATACACGATCCACCAGTAATTATTTTAGATGAACCGACAGTAGGATTGGATCCGAAACAGATTATCGAGGTGAGAAATCTGATTAAAAGTTTAGCGGGAGAACATACAATTATTCTCTCCACTCATATTTTACCAGAAGTGAGTATTACCTGCGATCGAGCGACAATTATTAATCGGGGTCGTATCGTGGCCAATAATATTACTACCGCTACCCCTGCCAGTTCCAGTTATGAAATTGAGATCGAGGGTGATAGGGATTCCCTGCTAGAAATCCTTCAACAACTGCCGCAAGTCGAGCAAGCAGCAAAAGTCGGCGATAACCTGCTCAAAATTGTTGGTCAAGTGGGAACAAACTTAGGGGCAGAACTTGCTAGAATAGTTGTCAACAATGGTTATAACTTATTAGAAATGCGTCGCACGCGTAAAACCCTAGAAGATATCTTTCTGGAAGTAATCGGCAGCGGGGAAAATAACCACCAGGAGGAGAGGCATGATCAATAATATCTGGGCGATTTTTCGCAAGGAATTTCAAAGCTATTTTACGGCTGCCAATGCCTATATCATTATGGGGATATTTTGGTTAGTAGCAGGATTTTTCTTTAACTCCCTTCTCTACGGCATTATTCTCGATATTGGTATTCAGGAACAATCGGGATTTCTGGTAGCCAGAGATGTGGTATCTGAATTTATGACCACTTTCATCGGCATGATTTTATCCTCTTTATTGTTGGTAATTTTGCCAGCCCTGTCTATGGGATTATACGCAGAGGAAAAAAAACAGGGAACCCTAGAACTTTTAGCCACTTCCCCCCTGACTAATTGGAGTATAGCGATCGGTAAATTATTGGGAGTGTTGGCCTTTTTTACTGTGATGATTACCCCCCTGTGGATTTACGAAATAGTAGTTTTTAGTGCCGCAGTTCCCCCGGTGAATATAGCCAGTATTTTACTAGCTCATCTAGGATTAATTTTACTAGCAGCGGCCATCCTAGCCCTTGGGATGTTTATCTCATCCCTCACCAATAGTTCTATCCTTGCTTACATCATCACCTTTATCACCATCTTATTTATCTGGATACTGGATGTAATTGCTAACAATGCCGAAACCTTCTTTCGAGATCGCATCGGAGGAGAAGTGGGAGAACAGATCGGATTTTTCCTGAAAGAATTGCTCTCCCATCTATCTTGGTATCAACCCTTTAACAATTTCGTGCGGGGAATTTTTGACAGTAGTAGTTTAGTCATCTTCCTCAGTTATATTCTGCTGGGAATCTTCCTAACTACTCAAGCGATCGAAGCGGACCGTTATCAAAGAAACTAACTATGATATCCTGGCAAAAATACAGTAAATTTCTCTATATACCCGCCCTCTTTCTGGGTAGTGCCGGCTTAACAGTAGGGTTAATCTCCGGTCAATGGTCATCCCTCTCTCTGGGGTTATTAATTGCCGGGGCTATTTTGTTTCTAGGGTGGCTGTTGTTATTAGTAATCACTTCCAAAGAATTTTGGCAAAAAAGAAGTACCCGCACCGGCACTCAAACCCTCATTACTACTATTATTGTCCTCAGCGTTATCGGTTTAATTAACTTTCTCGCCCTCCGTTATCCCTATCGAGTTGATTTAACCGAAAACCAAATCTTTAGTTTATCCCCCCAAACCGAAAGACTATTAACCAATCTGTCAAAACCAGTCAAAGTCTGGATTTTTTCAACCCGGGGAATCAGTGCCAACGAAGAGGAACTTTTAGCCAATTATCAACGCAAAAATCCTCAATTTCAGTACGAGATAGTTAACCCGGAGAAAAAACCCAATATTGTCCAGGAATTCAAAAAACTAGCTGATGATAATCTGTCCAGAGTTTATCTTCAGTATGGTGACAAAAAACAACCCCTGAAAACTATTAGTGAACAGGAAAGTCTCACGGAAGCGAAACTGAGTAACGCCATTGAAACCGCTAAAACTAATCGCACTTTAACCGCTTATTTTCTGCAAGGTCATGGAGAAAATGCCATCAAAGAACCTCAAGGAGGTTTAGGACAAGCAGTCAATAGTTTAGAAGCAAAAGGTTATCAAGTAGAACCACTTAATCTAGTGGAACGTTCCACCATTCCCAATAATGCCGATGTCATTATTATTGCCAGTCCCAAAAGAAAAATATTTCCCCAAGAAGTCACCGCTTTAAAAAACTATCTCAATCAAGGGGGCAAAATTTTATTACTGATTGACCCCCAAACCGAAACCGGATTAGAACCCTTATTAACCCCTTGGGGTGTGAAACTAGATAATCGGATTATTATTGATGCTTCCGGTGCTGGGGAAATTATCGGTTTAGGTCCGGCTAGTCCCATTATTACCAATTACGGTAATCATCCCATTACTCGCGATTTTGCTAACGGTATTTCTATCTTTCCCTTTGCTCGTCCCATCGCTACCGTTCCCGTCGAAGGAATTGAAGCCGTATCTTTAATGATTACTAATGATAAAATGTGGGCTGAGAGTGATTTAAATGATCAGAATCTCCAGTTTAACCCTGAAAAAGATTTAGCTGGCCCTTTTGATCTAGGAGTTGCTCTGACGGGAAAAAAAGGTAAATTAATCGTGATTGGTAATGCCAGCTTTGCCAGCGATGGACTATTTGAACAACAGTTAAACGGAGATATATTTTTAAATTCTGTGCAGTGGTTAGCCAGTGGTGAAACAGCCACCTTATCTATCCGGGCCAAGGAACCAGAAAATAGAAGAATTAATTTAAATCCCCTGCAAGCTAACGCTATTTTTTGGATAGGGATGGTAGTGATGCCTTTAGTGGGATTTACCCTAGCCGGATTGACTTGGTGGCAACGTCGTTAATCGAGTTAGAATCTAGAAAAATCATCTCTCTTATTCCCCCTAACTGCCATGACCACAACCCAAACTATCCCCCAATTGTTGACTTTTGATGACTATATCAATCAATATCCCGATGATGGACAACAATACCAATTAATCGCAGGAAAATTATTGGCCATGATGCGACCGATCGGAAAACATGAAGAAATTGGCGGATTTGTTTCTGGAACCCTATTCTTAGAGATAAATCGGCAGCAATTGCCCTATTTTATCCCCAATACTGCCGCAGTAAAACCCCTTCGCCCCCATACAGGTTATCTACCCGATATTATTGTCTTAGACAGAGAAAATCTAGTTAATGATCCCTATTGGGAAACCGCTTCCTCAATTTCTCTGGCAACATCAGCTAAATTAATTATTGAAATTGTCAGTTCCAATTGGCGAGATGATTATCTGAAAAAATTCGACGACTACGAACAATTAGGAATTGCTGAATATTGGATTATCGATTATTTAGCTAAAGGTTCGGCCCGATATATCGGCAGCCCCAAAGAACCCACCATTTCTATCTATCAATTAATCGATGGAGAATATCAAGGTAATTTATTTAAACAGGATCAACGTCTTATTTCAGGGATTTTTCCAGAGTTAAACCTCACTGCTAATCAAATTTTTCGTGCTAGAGCTTAAAGAAAAACCCGTATTTTTAGATTAGACTTATGGCAAAAATCAAAAATTGTCCTGAGAGTCAGGAGTCAGAAGCTTATAATAGAAAATAACTCAAGATCGGAGAAATCAATCTAATGTTTGCCACAATAGAAGATAAACAAGCCCTTTCCCTCGAAGTATTTCTTGCCCTTCCAGAAACTAAGCCTGCTAGGGAATATTATCATGGAATTGTCACTCAAAAACCTATGCCCAAAGGAAAACACAGCATCTTACAATTTGAGTTAGCCTCTGCCATTAATCAACAGACTAAACCTCAAAAATTAGCTTATGCTCTACCTGAATTGCGTTGTACTTTTGCAGAACGTTCAATTGTGCCAGATATTGCGGTGATTCGTTGGGAGAATTTGCCAAGAGATCTAGATGGAGAAATGGCCGATCAATTTTTACGTTATCCCGATTGGATTATTGAAATTATGTCTCCTGAACAATCTGTTACCTTAGGGATGGAAAAGATTATTTTCTGTTTACAACAAGGAACAGAATTAGGTTGGTTGATTGATCCTTCAGCAAAGTCAGTCACCGTTTTTCAAACAGGATTACCGAAAGTACATATTGCAACTGAAGGAAATAATGAGCCTTTAGTAGTGATTAAAGGTTTAGAACGTTGGGCTCTTCGTTACTTGTTATGGTTCGATAGGGGGGCATAAATTGACTAAATCCTTCTCTGGCAAGAGACTTAATTGATGAGTTGGCTATGGATCAAAAACAATTGACAAAAATCGCCAAATGCCTTTATACATAAGGGTT
>NZ_JADBRW010000133.1:0-4287 GCF_020247025.1 Microcystis sp. M109S1 | reverse complement strand
CCGCAGGGAGTCGGGTACAGTTGCAAAAAAGCGAGGAGAAAATTAAAATATCTTTACCTCCCGAAGGTTTTACCCCTAAATTAATTGGTCTTGGAGCCTTTGCCATCGCTTGGAACGCTTTTTTATTAGTATGGACAGGAGGAGCCGTTTCTATTCCTCTGTGGATGAGTTGGTTTTTTCTGCTCTTTTCCTTGCCCTTTTGGTTTGTGGGTTTAGGAATGCTTTACCAGATTATTTATTGTCTCAAAGGGGAGGAAATTATCACTATTGATAGGCAAGAAATTGTTGCCATTCAGCGAATTTGGGGTTTGACACTTTCGGGCAAAAAGAAAATGGCACGGGAACATATTAATAAACTGGTGAAAGCTGATAGTTATCATACCAAAGATAGCGATGGCGATCGAGTTTATGTACCGATGGCTTTAACTATTTGGGTGGGGACTAAAGAATATACTATTAGCAGTAAGACAAAAGAATATCTGAGTAACCCCGAAATTGAATGGTTAGCAGCGGAATTAAGCCAATGGTTAGGAATACCAATTACTAATAACTAGCCCGTTACAATCAGCTTTTTCTCCCTTCTCCCCCACTGATTACTGATAACTGCTTACTGATAACTGAAAAATCTCTCCACTTCCCACCCCCTGATATAGACGAACTGTCTGTGAGCGGTGTAAAATTTTATGCAGAGTCTCGGCTTTTTTCTCCCTTTTCCTGAGAAATGCCCCAGAGCCAGTGACTAAGATCAAAATTGTGCATCCCATCGATAATTAAGTTTATGAGCGCCACTATTACCGTAGAAAAACGCAAATTAGAAAAACCCCCTTTAGAACTGCATTATCTCGGCGATCGAGTCCTGCGTCAACCGGCCAAGCGGATTGCTAAAGTCGATGACAGCATTCGCCAATTAGCCAGAGAAATGCTGGAAACTATGTATAGTTCCAATGGTATCGGGTTAGCGGCTCCGCAAGTGGCAGTCAATAAACAATTGATTGTCATCGATTGTGAACCCGATAAACCGGAAAATCCGCCCCTAATTCTGATTAATCCCCAAATTATCGGTTATAGTCGGGAATTGTGCAAAGCGGAAGAGGGTTGTTTGAGTATTCCCGATGTGTTTTTAGATGTCATCCGTCCCCAAGCGATCGAAGTGAGTTATAAAGATGAACAGGGGAAACCACGAAAACTGCAAGCTAACGGTTTACTAGCGCGGGTAATTCAACACGAAATGGACCATCTTAATGGTGTCATGTTCGTGGACAGAGTAGATAACGATTTGGCACTCAATGAAGAATTAAAAAAACACGGTTTTTCCGTGCAAGCGGTGAAACCGGTCGAGAAAGTGACAAAATAAAGGCATTAGTTAATTTAGGTGAGGAGTGAAGATGACCCCGAAAAGCGGCGTTTTATTGTTATTATCCTGTATTGCAGCGATCGCTGGTGTGGGTTGTGTCTTTGAAATTAGTTCGGGAGAACCGGATTTAGGCAATACCACCACGGGCTTAATTCTAGCTGCAAGTGTACCATTAACAGCCCTATTTTTTTGGGCGGCGGTTAAAGACACGAGAGCCAATTACAAATAGAATAACTTCCCCTCGGTTATCGAAAAATTGGCATAATTTTCATGAGCAAAAGAGAGAAGTAAATTCTCTCTTTTGTTCGTTTTAACTACAGGGCAAATTGCCAGAAAAAGTTACTACTTTTGAGGATTTTATCATCTTTCATGACCATCAATTATATGCCGACCGGTGAAAATCTGATTAGGTAAAGATTTCCCCCCTCTCTCCTATATCCGCAATCTAGAATGATAAAATAGGTGAAGTTCAAAGCATCATTCATTAGCTATGACCACAACCTACAAAGTAGAAATTTCTCATTTAGGAACAACACAAACGATCGAAGTTAGGGAAGATCAAACTATACTACAAGCGGCCTACGATGCGGGGATTGACTTACCCAGTTCTTGCAATGCGGGCGTATGTACTACCTGCGCCGCTCAACTTTCCCAGGGTAGCGTCGAACAAGGTGAGGGCATGGGATTATCCCCCGACCTGCAAAAAGAAGGCTATGCTTTGTTATGTGTGGCCTATCCTCGCTCGGATATTAAACTGGAATCTGGCAAGGAAGAAGTAGTTTATCAACGTCAATTCGGAAAACCCTAGGCCAAACTGGGGTTAAGATGACAAATTTTCGGGGGTTTCCCCCCAAAAAACCAGATTTTGAGCCAATCAGACCAGCAAATCCTAACCAATAGCTGAATGCTGACTACTAAGGGAGAACTTTTCCTCTCTACCCTTGAGGGCCGCTTTCATGAAACCAGAAAAGAGAGGATGAGCTTTATTGGGACGAGAGCGAAATTCGGGGTGAAATTGGGTAGCAATAAAGAAAGGATGTTTTGGTAGTTCGATAATTTCCACCAAACGACCATCAGGAGAAGTGCCACTCACCAGATAACCGGTCTCAAAAAAGAGACTACGATAGGCATTATTGAACTCGTAACGGTGACGATGGCGCTCATAGATAACCTCTTGACCGTAGAGGGAGAAAGCCAGACTATCGGGATTTAAACGGCAGGGATAGAGACCTAAGCGCATTGTTCCCCCTAAATCCACCACATCTGCCTGTTCTGGCAGTAAATTAATCACCGGATTCGGTGTATCTTCTTCAAATTCGGAACTATTGGCCCGTTCTAATCGGGCCACATTGCGACCCCATTCGATAATCGAACACTGCATCCCTAAACAGAGACCCAAGAAAGGAATATTATTGACCCTAGCATACTCGATCGCCTTAATTTTGCCATCCACACCCCTAATACCAAAACCACCGGGTACAACAATACCGTCAACACCGCTTAAATGAGCTTCGGCCGAATCATTATCCACATCTTCGGCACTTACCCAACGCAATTCTATCTCGCTATCAAGGGCAATAGCAGCGTGTTTCAAGGCCTCTACCACCGAGAGATAAGCGTCCCCCAATTGCACATATTTACCAACGATAGCTATCTCTAATTTTTGACCGGGGGATTGCATCTGTCGGATGAGATTTTCCCACTCCTCCAGATGGGGGTATCGGGGACCCAGGTTTAATAATTCTAGGGTTTGTTGCGCTAATCCCTCTTTTTCCAGATTGAGAGGAACTTCGTAGATACTGCTGGCATCCTGAGCAGTAATCACCGATTCCACCGGCACATCACAGAAAGCTGAGAGTTTTTCTTTTAACCCCGGTTGTAGGGGTAGATGACAACGACAGACTAACACATCCGGTTGAATGCCGATCGATCTTAATTCCTTAACCGAGTGTTGCGTCGGTTTCGTTTTCATCTCCTTGGCGGCCGGAATCCAAGGAATTAGGGTAACGTGCATATAAACCACGTTATTTCGACCCACATCCTTCCTAAATTGCCTAATTGCTTCTAAAAAAGGCAAAGATTCGATATCTCCCACCGTACCACCAATTTCTGTGATGACAATATCGGGGTTGGTATCTTTGGCCACCCGAAGAATCCTTTCCTTGATTTCGTTGGTAATATGGGGAATTACCTGCACGGTTCCCCCCATATAAGCACCACGGCGCTCTTTATTCAATACCGCTTGATAAATCGAGCCAGTAGTCACGCTATTGAGACGGGAGAGTTCCGTATCGGTAAAACGTTCGTAGTGGCCAAGGTCGAGGTCGGTTTCGGCCCCATCATCGGTGACAAATACCTCTCCGTGTTGAAAAGGACTCATGGTACCCGGATCCACGTTGATATAGGGGTCTAATTTCAGAATTGAGACGGAATAATCCCGACTTTTCAACAATCTTCCCAAACTAGCGGCGACAATTCCTTTCCCAATACTGGAGACGACTCCCCCGGTGACAAAGACAAATTTACTCATAAAATTTTTCCTGCGATCGATTATACCTAGCAAGGGGTGAGGGTTTTCGGGATGCGGCGGTGTCATTTTCCCAGATTTCATTATAACCGGAGGATATATACCCCGATCCTCGTTTTAGCTCCCTCTCCACAATCTATTGCACCACAGCTTCATCCCGATCATTTGACATCCTCACCGCCGTAAAACGGACGGTGATTCCCAAACCTCACGATTTAGGTTTCTGCTTCTTTCCCTTGCGGGGTTCCGCACCTGCCGCCCCAGTTTTACTCTGTTCTGGTCTTATGGTCGCTCTACAGACTGACACCGCAAGTCCTGCGGCCAAAATGTTTTTACTGGCGTTAATATCTCGGTCATGGTGCGTCCCACAGTCTGGACAATCCCATTCTCGAATATTTAACGGCAT
>NZ_JADBRW010000132.1:0-2788 GCF_020247025.1 Microcystis sp. M109S1 | reverse complement strand
GGATGCCATGCTCAACTGCTACACTATGTAACTTTTTACTTCCTCTCAGATTAACTTATATCAGCTCGTCCTGCTAGGCACGACATTCAGTCACCTCTGTCTGTTACATTTTATACAAAACGACGTGCGATTACCCTGCAATTTTTTCGAGATTAGCACAATCAAATGCACGATGCTTGCTAAAAACTCGGGTTTTACCATTTTTATCAACGCGCTGTAGGGGCTGTCTGCATCTTTTGGGTATTTTTGGGTAGGTTCCCTAAAAAATGCTGATTCTGAAAAACCCTCTTAAAATTCGCAAGCACCGAATAGTAAGGGTTTCGTTTCAGTCACTAGAAAGTCTGTTTTATCGGTAAAACACCAGTTACTAGACATCTCCACAATGACTATTTCTGGTCAGGTAAACATAAGCGTAATTACACTATTTTATACCGACTTGGACAAAAAATTGTCTCCTATCAATTTTCGTCTTTATGACAAGCGGGAGGGAAAAACCAAGAACGATGACTTGAGAGAAATGGTCAAGGAGGTGATGGAATGGGGGTAGTCCCCTCATACATAACTGGGGACAGGTGGATTTGTGGTATTATTTGGGTGATCGGATAGTTGAGGTTCCTATCTCTTTAGATTTAAGCAATATTTATGATGCCGAAGTTGCTAAGAAATTTATCATGAGTCAACCACCATAAAATATGGTTTATGTCTCTTTAATTTTGGACGATGAATAAATTCAATAACTGGTAATTATATTCAGATTTATGACCAAGATTAATGGTTCTTCCGAACTTACACTGTAGAAAATTCCCCAAGCTCCCTCTCTGTCCAGTAATGCTCTAAAGTTGATAAATATCAATTTAACAAAAACTCAAAGTCTTACTATATAAGCTTTACAAGCATGAGTTGTTAATAGTTTTACATGACAGGTTTGGTAGAGCCAGATTAATTATAGTCAGCTAGTTGACCCGATTAATTATCCTAACTTAGGAGAGGGACAATCTCGCAGATAGCCAGTCAATCATCCTTGAGTGTGATTGTCTGGTTTTAACTAATTGCGGTAAAATTAACCTAAATTCTCTATCGGCAAATTCGATGACTTCCTTCACTACTTCCCTGGCTCTTTTAAGTCAATTTAAATTGGGAGATTTAAACCTAGAAAATCGTCTTGTGCTTGCCCCCATGACGCGAGCGCGAGCCGGAGAAAAACGTCTTGCTAATGAGATAATGGCCGAGTATTACCGGCAAAGGGCCAGCGCGGGATTAATGATTACAGAAGCGACGGTAATTTCTCCCCAAGCTAACGGTTGGCAAAATACCCCCGGTATCTACACCGATGAACAAGCGCAAGCATGGCAAATGGTGACAAAAATCGCCCAAAGAAAAGGAACACCACTGTTTTGTCAATTGTGGCACTGTGGTCGCGCTTCTCATTCTAGTTTTCAGGAAAATGGGGCTTTACCCGTTGCCCCTTCCGCAATTAAGATTAAGGGGGAGTTGCATACACCCATGGGCAAACAGCCCTACGAGACCCCTAGAGCCTTAGAAACCGAGGAAATCCCCGCCATTGTCGAAGATTACCGCAAGGCCGCTCAGAGGGCAAAATTAGCGGGGTTTGATGGGATAGAAATTCACGGCGCTAATGGTTATTTAATCGATACTTTTCTACAATCGGCCACTAATCAGCGTCAGGATAAGTACGGTGGCAGTTGGGAAAATCGCTATCGTTTTTTACAGGAAGTAGTCGAGGCAATTTTAACTGTTTTTCCCAGTCATCGGGTGGGGGTGCGTCTATCTCCCAATGGGGTTTATAATGACATGGGTTCCGAAGATTTTCGAGAAACTTTTCTCTATGTTGCCCAAAGATTAAATGAGTATAATTTAGCTTATTTGCATCTGCTAGATGGCTTGGCTTTTGGTTTTCATGAAAAGGGTCAACCGATGCTTTTATCCGAGTTTCGGGCTGTTTTTAATAGTGCTTTAATCGGCAATTGTGGTTATACCAAAGAAACTGCTGAAGCCGCTATTCAGTTAGGAGATGCGGATTTAATTGCTTTCGGTCGCCCCTATATCAGTAATCCCGATTTGGTGGAAAGATTCGCCAATAATTGGCCTCTTAATCCCGATGCCCAGATGAAAGATTGGTATTCTTTTGACAAGGAAGGTTATATCGATTTTCCCAGTTATAAACCCTAGTTATACTAAATCCAGTTATTAAAGACTGATTATCTATTCCTCCTTTTGCCTCTTGCCTCTTGCCTATCCTGAAAAAATAGCGGCATGGGCGGGAATGGCACTGAAAACGGCACAAGTCACCGCAGGAAGGCAAAGGGCTTTTAGCAGTTGATTAGTCATTTTTGATTGATTGCAAGTTTAAGAATGGGGAAAAATTGCTATTTATACCCCATAAATCATTGCTTAACAGTAATAAGCAGCATAATTCTACCCCCCCCCGAATTTGTCAAGTATTCTCCGTTTTTTATTGATGAATACGGAAAAATCCCATCAGGGAGAGAGTGGAAGGGTTCGCCAAGGAAACATCTTAAATTAATCGGTAATGATTAAGATTGCGCTATTTTAGGGGTTAGGGGGGATCAAAACGTCCTAATCTTAGCGGGTACTGCTATAAAATAAGAGCATGAAAACTGACACGATTTTTTATCAACTCTTTCAATCTTTCCCCTCTATCGTCTTTGAATTAATTCAACTCCCCATCACCGAGGCGAATAAGCTAAACGGCTTTTACTTCGGATCACCGATATAGACTCCCAAAGGGTTATAGCTATTGGATCAT
>NZ_JADBRW010000131.1:0-6904 GCF_020247025.1 Microcystis sp. M109S1 | reverse complement strand
TTGTTCTGGTGTGGGGTAAAATCGAAACGAGTAGGCTTTTTCCATGTCTCACATTTTAGCATATATTTGGTAAATGCGCTAGTATTTAACGGTAAAGCCGTCGTAGAACGACGGGGTTTCAGACCCAAAATTTTCGATGAGACAATTTATCAAATTTTCGGTTCGAGAAATGAGCGAACGGTGAGTCACTAACCGACCTATCTCAACCCTAACAGCATCAAAACGTTGATCCCTGGGGTGATAGGATAAAAGCTGCCTGCCGATGGGTTCGCCCCTGGTTTGCTCAAGGATTACTTAGGATACTGACGCGGACTTTTTCACCATTTTGCAAAGGTTTACTACTATTAACGACGAAACGCTCCCCCGGTTCGAGTCCAGTGATAATTTCTACTTGACCGTCAAGCACTTGACCGAGACGAACGGGACGTTTTTCCACTTGCGAGTTAGACTCGGAAAGGACGAAAATTGCCGCGGATTCCCCTTGACTGACAATTGCTGTTTCGGGAACAATCACCTGAGGGGCAGAATTATTATTAAACCGCACCCGGGCCAATAATCCCCCTTTGATTAAACCATCCCCATTGGGTAGAGCAATCTCCACAGGAATCCGCCGGGCCGTGCCTTGGCTGAGGGGAAAAATCCTGGTGATGCGACCGGAAAAATTTCTATCACCGAAAGCATCAAGGCTGACATTAACCTTTTGTCCTAAATTAATCGTTTTTAAATCCAATTCCGATAATAATACTACCACCTTGACCTGCTGAAAATCGCCAATTTTGAGGACTTCATCGCCGATACTGACTAAATCCCCCGGCTCTTTCAGTTTTTCGATAACTATCCCCGTCGCCGGTGATTTAAGAATAGCGTAGGCCTGACGTTGTTGTTCCTGAGCGATGACCGATTTTTGGGCGGCAATTCTGCCGATAATTGCCGCCACTACCTGCTCCTCCACTTTAATTCTTGATCGCGCGCTATTAACGGCTTTTAAAGCCACTGCCGCCGTAGTTTGGGCTGTTTCGCCCTGTTGCAGGGGAATCGCTCCTTCTAGGGCTAATTTTTGCAGGCGCTCGCCATCATTTTTGGCCTGTTGGTATTGTAGTTGTAGGCGCTCCACTTCAATTTCAGCGTTACTGACTTCAATTCTCGCCCGGGCTAATTCTGCTTCTAGGGCCGACAGGGCGGCTTTTTCTTGCCGGACAACGGTGGCAAGGAGACGATCATCAACATGAGCGAGGATTTGTCCTAATTGCACCTCATCTCCCACATCGACGACGAGATTAAGTAACTGACCGGTGGCTTGCGATCGCAGAGAAACGACTTTTAAAGGTCGGGTAGTTCCCGTGTAATCGAGATTGCGTCCGATGGTTGCCGGTTTAGCCGTGGTGACGTTGACGGTAGTAGTACGGGCTGCCGGTGGCAGTGGTTGGGTTTCGGTCTGGGGAGAACAACTCGCGCTTAAGGATAAGATAACCAGAGCGGAAAGGATAATCGGAGTCGATCCCATGGCGATAATCTTGGTAGAAAGCTGCTTTTGAGTCGATGGTCGCTTATTCTTCGTCCCAAGCTTCTACCGCTACCACTTCGCTGAGAGGGTCTTGCATGGAGAAACCGAAATCGAGCAACTCTTGCTTCCAGTATGCCCAATCATCTCCGTATAAAAGAGCGAGTTTCCAGATACTATCGCTAGGTTTGACTACTTTTGCATCTATCCACTTGCTAACCTTGCGTTGAAACTTCACCATCGGGTGAGCTACAGCTTGTTTGGTCATAAATTCAATTGCTATGAAAACTTCGGATTTTGCGCTTCCCGGCTAAACTAACTCAAGACTAAAACTTTTGCCATTACAAAGGAGCGAGAAGCGCGTTTATTAACTTACTTGTACACCAGATCTCTGGTTTTAGGCAAGTCTTTTTAACCAAAAGTACGGTAATTACTACTATAGATTAGTATAACCGGAGGCCACAATCATGGAACCGATGCCTTGATCGGTGAAAATTTCCAGTAAAAGGGCGTGGGGAAGACGACCATCGATAATATGAGCAGCCTGAACTCCCTGGGCCAGCGATCGCACGCAGCAGCCAACTTTGGGAATCATCCCGCCGGCAACGATGCCTTTTTGAATCAACTCCCGGGCCTGTTGGATATCTAATTTAGCCAATAAAGTGGAAGGATCCTTGTAATTCTCTAAAATTCCGGCTGTATCGGTCATCAAAATCAGTTTAGCTGCCCCTAAAGCCGCCGCTATTTCTCCGGCTACCGTATCGGCATTGATATTATGAGCTTGGCCGGTTTCATCGGCGGCCACACTGGAAATCACGGGAATATAGCCACTATTGACCAAGGATTCGACGACGCTAGTATCGACACTGCTGACTTCTCCAACAAAACCAATGCCCTCTTTACCCACGGGACGAGCAGTGATCAGATTGCCATCCTTACCGCATAATCCTACCGCTTTACCGCCGGCTTGATTGATCAGGGCAACAATTTCTTTATTGACGCGTCCCACCAGCACCATTTCTACCACATCCATGGTGTCGGCATCGGTGACGCGTAAACCGTCTTTAAATTGGGGTTCAATGCCTAATTTATCCAGCCAACTATTGATTTCTGGACCGCCGCCGTGGACAATAACGGGACGAACCCCCACACAGGAGAGAAAAACGATATCTCGCATGACCGTGTCTTTGATATCGCTGTTATTCATGGCCGCACCACCGTATTTAACCACTACGGTACGACCGCGAAATTCTTGTATATAGGGTAGGGCCTCGCTGAGGATTTTCACCCTTTGGGCATCGTTTTCCTGGATATTATTATTCATGCGTTTTTTTACTCGTCTGATTCAGTGATCAGTTTAGCGGTTTCAGGTTTGACAAAAACTGTTCACCTTGAACGGATTTCTAGAAAGTCCTAGAGTTGCAGAATTTTTCGACGCAACGGACAAAAATCTCGACTCCCATCGCTAACACCGATTCATCAAAATCAAAGCGGGGATGATGGTGGGGATAGGCTAATCCTAATTCGGGATTGGCAGACCCCAAGAAGAAATAACAGCCCGGTACTTCCTGTAAAAAGAATGACATATCTTCCCCTCCCATGGTTTGACATTCGGGAACGATTCCGTCCGGGGTTTCCACCACTTGTGCGGCGATTGAGCGCACTAATTCCGCCATCTGATCATGATTGATTACCGGGGGATACAATTGCCAGTAATCGAATTGATAACTAGCCCCCTGACTTTGACAGATGCCCGCGATAATTTCTTCCATCCGTTGTCGGAAATAGCCCCCTAACTGGGGATTGAAATAGCGCACAGTCCCACTGAGATTAGCACTATCGGCGATCACGTTTCTAGCGGTTCCCGCTGCTAATTTACCCACAGTCACCACGGCAGCATCGAGGGGGTTGAGGTTGCGGGCGACGATGGTTTGCAAGGCGTTGACGATTTGGACCGCCACCAGTAGTGAATCGACGGTTTGATGAGGAATTGCCCCGTGGCCGCCCCGGCCTTGAATCTGGAGATCGAAACATTCCACCGCCGCCATTAAGGGACCATTTTTCACGCCCACTGTCCCTAAAGGCAGATTATTCCAGAGATGCAGCCCGATAATTCCGTCCACGTCGGGATTTTTCAGCACTCCCGCTTCGATCATCGGTTTCGCCCCCCCCGGCCCCTCTTCGGCGGGTTGGAAAATAATTTTTACTTTTCCCTTGACATGGTGACGGTTTTGTGCTATGTAAACTGCCGTGCCGAGGGCGATCGCTGTGTGGCCATCGTGACCACAGGCGTGCATTTGGCCCGGATGTTGGGAACAATAGGGGACTTGGTTTTCTTCGGCGATCGGTAGTGCATCCATATCGGCCCGCAGGGCTAAAACCGGCCCCGGTTGACTGCCTTCGATGGTGGCGACAATTCCGGTGCCGGCGATGCCAGTTTGATGCTCAATTCCGTATTTAGTCAGGGTTTGACTGATTAAGGAGGCGGTGAGGTGTTCTTGAAAGCCTAGTTCTGGTTTTTGGTGTATTTGTCGGCGCCAGTGAACCAATTGCGGCTGCAGGGAACGAATAGCAAGGCGAATTTGAGGGCAATTTAAGCTATTAGGAACGGGAAAGGAGGAAATCATCGGGTTCGGACGGCTAGATTTTTTGAGCACCGATTTCTAGTTTAACGTCAGGAGACACCCCACACCCCACACCCTACACCCCACTCCCCTCTCCCCTCTCCCCTCTCCCTTCTTTACAAAACTTCATCGTAATTGGAGGGCTGGAAAGGGCAATCCTTGGGTAATAGGGGAAGGGAAAGGGGGAAAATATTAAAAAAAACTTAAAATTTTTATCTTGCTGCCCTTTATACCCTTAAAGCCTTGCTGTCTCTGATTTCCCGACGGTGAGAGGCTTTGAGCCATGGTCATCAATTCCTGACCAACTCGATCGAGTTATTGTTAAGTGACTGTTACAAAAAGACAGCAAAAAACTTAATAAGATGTAACAAACAAAGTTTCGACAGCAGTGTATAAATTTAATTTGAGGGGCCAAGATAACAGACAAAAGTTAAGCTGGATACTTGTTTAACCTCCTTAAGTGATTTATGAGAGAGCCATGAAGTTTTTTCAGGTTTCTTAAAGTAGGTCGCAACAATCACGGTCAAGGCTCGTCCAGGCTCACCGTGAAATCCCTTAAGAGGGAAAACCATTTAATTGCAAGCAAATCCCATTTAAATTTAGGAGATTGTCACAATGTTTGACGCATTCACCCGGGTAGTATCCCAAGCTGATGCTCGCGGCGAATATTTAAGCTCTTCCCAACTAGACGCTCTGAGCGCCATGGTTGCCGACAGCAACAAACGGATGGACTCTGTTAACCGGATCACCAGTAACGCTTCCACCATCGTTGCTAACGCCGCTCGTAGCCTGTTCGCTGAACAGCCCCAACTGATCACCCCCGGTGGTAATGCCTACACCAGCCGTCGTATGGCCGCTTGCTTACGCGACATGGAAATCATCTTGCGCTATGTCACCTACGCTACCTTCTCTGGCGACGGCAGTGTTCTCGATGATCGTTGCTTAAATGGTCTTCGCGAAACCTATGTAGCTTTAGGAGTACCTGGAGCTTCCGTAGCCGCTGGCGTAAGCAAAATGAAAGAAGCTGCGTTGTCCATCGCTAACGATCGCAACGGTGTCACCCCTGGCGATTGCAGTGCTTTAATGTCTGAAATTGCCAGCTACTTCGACCGCGCCGCCGCTGCTGTCGCCTAGTCCCTGGGGCTAGTCTCAATTGAACCGTAGGAAACTTATTGCAAGATTATTGGGAGATACCAAACAATGAAAACCCCCCTTACCGAAGCCGTAGCAGCCGCTGATTCTCAAGGTCGTTTCTTAAGCAGCACCGAAATCCAAGTTGCTTTCGGTCGTTTTCGTCAAGCTTCTGCCAGCCTCACCGCCGCTAAAGCTTTAACCGAAAGAGCTAATTCTTTAATCTCCGGTGCCGCTCAAGCAGTGTACAACAAGTACCCCTACACCACCCAAATGCAGGGGAATAACTTTGCGGCGGACCAACGTGGTAAAGACAAATGCGCTCGTGACATCGGTTACTACCTCCGCATGGTGACCTACTGCTTAGTTGCTGGTGGAACCGGTCCGATGGACGAGTACCTCATCGCTGGTATCGACGAAATCAACCGCACCTTCGACCTGTCTCCTAGCTGGTACATCGAAGCCCTCAAATACATCAAAGCCAACCATGGTTTAAGTGGCGACCCTGCGGTAGAAGCCAACTCCTATATCGACTACGCTATCAACGCTCTCAGCTAGTCCGATCAAAAAAACTGCTGGTCTGGAAAGACAGGAGGTTGTTAGCAAAAGGGTTAGCAATCACCTGTTCTTCCAGACCTTGTTATATCCATATACAGTTAGTTTCAGGAGGATCGACGATGACTAGCTTGATAGCAGCCCAAAGACTGGGATTTGAACCCTACAACGGTTCCCCCCGCTTGGAATTACGCTCCACCGACAGTGATGAACAGGTAGAAGTGGTGATCCGCGGGGCCTATCGACAGATCTTGGGCAACGAGCATCTGATGTCCAGCGAGCGCCTAATCAGCCTAGAATCCCTCTTACGCAATCGTTCGATTAGCGTCAGGGATTTTGTTCGGGCGATCGCTCAATCAGAACTATATCGGCAGAAATTTTTCCACAGCAATCCCCAAAATCGCTTTATCGAGTTGAATTATAAACACCTGCTCGGTCGCGCTCCCTACGATCAAGCTGAGATCGCTTTCCACACCGATCTCTACAATCAACAGGGTTACGAAGCAGAAATTAATTCCTATTTCGATTCCCCCGAATACAACCAACATTTCGGCCAGAACATTGTCCCCTACTATCGTGGTTTCGCTACCCAGACGGGTCAGAAAACCGTCGGTTTTAGTCGGCTGTTCCAAGTCTATCGCGGTTATGCGACCAGCGATCGCGCGCCGTTAAAAGAGGGAAAACTGACCAGGGAACTAGCCTATAACAGTGCTTCCCCCGTTTATATTAACGGAACTGGTCAATCCTTAACCGGATTAGCCGGGGGCGATCGGGGCAAATTCTATCGCTTGCGCGTGGTGAGTGGCGCAAAAGTGGGACGACAAACCCGTGTGCGTCGCAGTGTGAGCGAGTATCTCGTTGCCTACGAGCAACTATCGAACAAATTGCAAGAAATCAACCGTCAAGGCGGCCAGGTAATCGAACTGATCCTCGCCTAGCTTTGAGCGGTCAGAAATTGACATCCTCGCCGCCCTAAAAGTGCGGCGATTCCTAAACCTCACGATTTAAGTTTCTGCTTCAACCACCGTTGCATACCACGGTTAAAAAACCATGTACTGTCTTACACAAAGTCCACAGACTTTCGCGACCTTTC
>NZ_JADBRW010000130.1:0-6602 GCF_020247025.1 Microcystis sp. M109S1 | reverse complement strand
GTGGTCAACTACCTAATTTTCAGGGAAAAAGTACCTGAATTTTCCCCCTGATCACTCCCATGCCTGGTACTTTTTGATTGACAAAAAGTCTAAAAGTCTTACCCAACAAGGTTTTTAGATTTATTCAGCAGACCCTATCTATATAGGAAAACAATAATGTTTATTTATGGTAAAGGAGAGATGGGGAGGTGGGGGATTTAGCTGGAAATTTCCCTATCACCCTAAATCCCTATTGCCTCTTGCATAGTGCGATCGATATTCATCAATAAAAGTTATCCATACAGGCAAACAATAATGTTTATTTATGGTAAAGGGGAAGTGGGGAAGTGGGGGATTTAGCTGAAATTTCCCTATTACGCTAAATACCTATTGCCGCGTTGAACCTAGAACTATCAATGGGTAACAGTTTGATTTTGACTCCATAATTAAATTAGTCAACGATCGACCCAATCTCAAGACGAGAAAAAATTAATCTATTAGGAGTTTAGCTGATGACGGCTTTTACGGAAAATGACCTAAAAAGGTTAGAAGATTTGATTATCAGTGGACAAAAAGCGATCGAAACTCGTTTAACCTCTTTGGAGAGTGGACAAAAAGCGATCGAAACTCGTTTAACCTCTTTGGAGAATGGACAAAAAGCGATCGAGAATAGTGTCGGAGAGATCAAAAGAGAAATTCAGGTCTTGGAGATAGGACAGATGGAAATTAAGGGAGAAATCAGGACTTTAGACGCAAAAATCACGGGTTTAAATGAAAGAGTGAAACTGATCGAGGTATCCGTGGGAAAAATTCCCGATTTAGCTGAAAAAATTGGCGAGGTAAAAAACTGGAAACAGATCGGTATATCGATTGTGACTGCTTTTGTGGGTGGGGTAATTGGTTGGTTAATTCGGGGAAAATAAAACTAGGGAATGTAACATAGTATTAAGCATTTGTATATTTTTATCAATTTTTATGGAACAGACAGCTTTAAATCTGATCGCGATTACCGTTTTTTCGATCACTCTTTCCGTGTTTGTCACTCCTTTGCTGTCTATTTCGCCTTTTGTTCCCGCTTTGGCTACTCTTAGCCTCTTGGGATTAGTTACCGTTGATACTCTCACCTTTAATAACCGGGGCGTGACTTTACTACTGGATGCTCTTTCTCCTAGTAAACACCGTCAAAGAGTTATTCACCACGAAGCCGGGCATTTTCTCACCGCTTATATTTTAGGCATTCCGATCGCTGGTTATAGTTTGACCGCTTGGGAAGCCTTTCGTCAAGGCCAGGAGGGAGTCGGCGGTGTTCAATTTGACCTAGCAGATTTAGAGCAAAAAGTCAAGAATTTTAGCGATTTTCCTGCTTTTTTAGAGCGAATTTCTACGGTGTGGATGGCGGGAATTGCTGCCGAAACCTTAGTTTATGGTAAAGCGGAAGGGGGAGAAAGCGATCGATTTTATCTGCAATCGGCCTTAAAATTAGCGGGGGTTTCCGAGAATAATTATGCCCAAAAAGAGCGCTGGAGTTTATTACAGGCAAAAACTCTTTTAGAAAAACAACAGACTGCCTATCAAGCTTTAGTGATAGCTATGGAAAAAAGGGCCAGTGTGGAAGAATGCTGTCGGGTGATTAGTGAAAGTTTAGTATAACGGGAAAAGTAATCAGGGATGAATTTGATGATTTCCCCGTTAAATTTTTATGAATAATCAGATCAATCAATCCGATCAGCGATTAGCTTTAATTGTGCGCGGAGCAGTACAAGGGGTCGGTTTTCGTCCTTTTGTTTATCGATTAGCAACGGAATTAAACTTAGCCGGTTGGGTGAATAACACAGCAGCGGGAGTTTTTATTGAAGTCGAGGGCAATCGAGACAAACTAGAAACTTTTTTGACTCGATTATCTTTAGAAAAACCACCTCGATCGCTAATTGAAAATATTGAGACTCAATGGTTAAATCCCGTCGGTTATCAAAACTTTAGCATACGTCCTAGCAGCGGCGGTGAAAAAAATACAATTGTTCTGCCCGATTTAGCCACTTGTCCCGATTGTTTAGCCGATATTTTTGACCCGAATAATCGTCGTTATCGCTATCCTTTTACTAACTGCACTAACTGCGGTCCTCGCTACAGTATTATCGAGAGTTTACCCTATGATCGCAGTGCCACAACTATGAGGGGTTTTAATCAGTGTCCCGAATGTCAAAGGGAATACGAAAACCCTCTGGATCGCCGTTTTCATGCCCAACCGAATGCCTGTCCTCGTTGCGGACCCCAAATTAGTCTTTTAGATAGTCAAGGATGTGTATTAGCGGAAAAAGATCAAGCTTTAATCGCTACTGCTAGAGCAATTGAACAGGGAAAAATTATGGCGATCAAAGGGTTAGGAGGATTTCACCTAGTTGTCGATGCGAGAAATACGGAAGCAGTGCAAAAATTGCGACAACGCAAACAGCGACCGGATAAGCCTTTTGCCGTGATGTATCCTAATCTTGAGTTAGTGAAAAAGCATGGTTATGTATCTTCTTTAGAATCGCAATTATTGCAGTCTCCTGCAGCGGCAATTGTCCTGATTAAACAAAGAAAAAATTATCTTTCTGCTGCCGTTTCTCCAGGTAATCCCTATCTAGGAGTCATGTTACCCTATACTCCCCTACATCATCTTTTATTAGCAGAATTAGGCTTTCCTATTGTAGCAACCAGTGGTAATCTAGCCGATGAACCTATCTGTATTGAGGAAAAAGAAGCTTTAGAAAAATTGGGAACAATCGCCGATTTTTTTCTAGTTCATAATCGTCCCATTGTTCGACCAGTGGATGACTCTATTATCAGGGAAATGGCGGGAAAAGCGATGATTTTGCGGCGGGCGCGGGGATATGCTCCCTTTCCCGTTAAAGTTAATGATGGAGATTTTCCTCCGATTCTGGCCGTGGGAAGTTATTTTAAAAATACCGTGGCTATCTATCAAAAAAATCAAGTTTTTATCAGTCAACATATCGGCGATTTAGATACGGTTAATGCTGTCAATCACTTTGAAAATATTCTCGATAGTTTAAAAAAATTATACGAGTTTGTACCGGAAATTATCGCCTGTGATGCCCATCCTGAATATCTAGCGACCAAGTACGCTTATAGTTTAAATTTACCCGTTATTCCCATTCAACACCATTACGCTCACGTTTTATCCTGCATGGCAGAACATCAGCTACAACCTCCGGTTTTAGGGGTTGCTTGGGATGGAACAGGATACGGTTTAGACGGCACAATTTGGGGAGGGGAATTTATCTATATCACTGCCGATTCTTGGCAGCGAGTCGCCCATTTTAAACCCTGGCCATTACTGGGAGGAGAAAAAGCGGTTAAAGAACCCAGACGAGTGGCTTTAGGATTACTAGAAGTTATGGAAAATACGGCTAGGATAAAATCAGCTTTTAGTGAACAGGAATGGTCGATTTTTAGGCAAATGTTAACAAAAAAAATTAATTGTCCTTTAACTTCTAGTGTCGGGCGTTTGTTTGATGGTGTGGCGGCGATTCTAGGTTTATGTTATCAATTAAGTTTTGAGGGACAAGCAGCAATGCAGTTAGAATTTGCCCTTGAGAGCATTAAAACGGAGGAATATTACAATTTTTCTTTGTCCGCCGACTCACCCATAGTTATTGATTGGAATCAGATAATTTTAGGAGTTGTTGAGGATTTAGAAAAACAAGGACAAATCGGCATAATTGCCGCTAAATTTCATAATAGTTTAAGTGAGATTATTGTAGAAATTGCTCACAAAATAGGCAGAGAAAAAATTCTCTTGACGGGAGGCTGCTTTCAAAATCGTTATCTGACGGAAAGAACAATTAATCGCTTACAAGCTTCGGGATTTCAACCCTACTGGCAGCAAACTGTTCCCACTAATGATGGTGGTATTAGCCTTGGTCAAATTATCGGGGCTTTTTCTAGACTTAAACGGTTCTAGAATAGCCGACAATCTACATTTTTATTGGGTTATGTCAGCAGCGTTAAAGATCAACCACAGAGACAGAAAGAACAGAGAGAGCCGATTTTTTTCTAGACTGTTGGGATTGTCGAAAATTGAAATCTTAGCTTAAACGATGCCACTCAACGATTTTATTGCCTACTTTCAAAATAATTGCTTGACCTAAACTCAGTTCTTGTGTCACATTAACTAGATGGGCGAAATTTTGACGGGTGATTGCTAGTCCCTGCAAACAGGCTAGAAAATCGAGACAGAGAACCGTAGAAAATTCCCAAGTTTGTCGGTAAACACGGCAATTATCTGGTAAAAAAGCCACAAGAGCGCGAAAATGAGTCAAAGCGGCTTTCTCAAAATTGGCGCTAGTGCAGTCAAAAGACGAGTGCTGATAGCTCATAAAAACTTTGCCTGATAGGGAGAGAGCAGGGTTTTCCTCAGACTAGCACCTCGCTTCTGGGGATCACCTTCCCTTTAGAATTTCTCAATAGACTGGCAAATCCCCCCAGAGGAGTATCGTTACCCGCGAGCAAATTGCTAGAAGCTAGGTTTATTCCCAGAGATAGTGTACTTTAGATATTGATGTCCTTCCGGCTGGCAAGATAACCTATAAATTTCCCCACTCGTCCCCAGCGATAAAAGGCTGTATTTAGTCAAAAATCAAGTGTTGACTTTGATGCCAAACTTGCCTAGTAAAAAATGATCACAGCCTCAAGTTGCCGCTTAACTAATTGACTACTTAACTGATAACTGGTAACTAAGATTATGAATAATGCAATTGTCAAACCGAGAGATGTACAAGTAGCACCTATTGCCGTCGATACTTTTGTCTTTCGTTCCCGCACTTGGGACCGGTTAAAATTCGAGATTGAATACGGATTACAAAAGGGAACCACTGCCAATAGTTATTTGATTAAAAGTGAAAAAGTCGCTCTTTTTGATCCACCGGGGGAATCATTCTCGGCTATATTTTTAGAGGCTTTAACTAAAAGAATCGATCCGAAAACCATTGATTATATTATTCTCGGTCACGTTAACCCCAATCGTGCCGTTACCCTCAAGGCACTTTTAGAAATCGCTCCTCAAGTCACTTTTGTTTGTTCTAATCCAGGGGCAATTTCCCTGAAAAAAATTCTCGAAACCGAAGCATTAAATCTGTTCGTTGTCAAGGGGGAAGAAATATTAAATTTAGGAGCAAACCATCAATTAGAATTTATCCCCACTCCTAACCCCAGATTTCCCGATCAACTCTGTACCTACGACAGCAAAACTGATATTCTCTACACCGATAAATTATTCGGGGCGCACGTTTGTGGCGACCAAATTTTTGATGAGGGTTGGACAGTTTATAACGAAGATCGGCGTTATTATTTTGATTGTCTGATGGCTCCCTATGCCAGCCAAATTAGCAACGCTTTGGAGAAATTAGCCGCTAAATCGCCCTTATTTTATGCCGTTGGTCACGGTCCTCTGGTGCGTTACGCGATGCACGAATTGACCCTTTCCTATCAACAATGGTTAGCAGTACAAAAGTCCCAAGAGTTGACAATCGCCCTGATTTATGCTAGTGCCTACGGCAACACCGCCACCCTCGCTCAAGCGATCGCCATGGGGATCACGAAAGCGGGAGTAGCAGTCACGGCGATTAATGCCGAGTCCGCCGAACCAGACGAGATCAAAACGGCGATCGAAAAAAGTGTCGGTTTTATCTTTGGTTCCCCCACTCTGGGAGGACACGCACCGACTCCCATCCAAACCGCCTTGGGGATTACCCTGGCAAATGGCGATAAAAGCAAGCTGGTGGGGGTTTTTGGCTCCTACGGTTGGAGTGGTGAAGCGATCGATCTTTTGGAAAGTAAATTCCGGGATGGCGGTTATCGCTTCGGTTTTGAGCCAATTCGGGTTAAATTTAAGCCGACGGAGGCAATTTTAAAGACCTGTGAGGAAGCGGGAACCGATTTCGCTCAAGCAGTCAAAAAAGCTCGCAAAAGCAGACAACCAAAAACTAATGTTAACCAATCCCAAAGCGATCGGCGATCGCAAGCTCTGGGACGTTTGGTGGGTTCTCTCTGTATCGTCACCTGCGAATTGGGAGAATTGCGCGGCGCCATGTTAGCTTCTTGGGTGTCGCAAGCGACGTTCACCCCCCCCGGATTGACTATTGCCGTGGCGAAAGAACGAGCGATCGAGTCTCTGCTTTATAGCGGTACGCCTTTTGTCCTTAATATCCTCCAAGAAGGTCAACATTTGGCTTTAATGAAGCATTTTCTTAAACCTTTTGCCCCCGGAGAGGATCGTTTTGCTAATATCGAAACCACTAAAGCTGAGAACGGTGGGCCGATTTTGGCCGAAGCGCTCGCTTATCTGGAATGTCGGGTAGAACAACGAATGGAGTGCGGTGATCATTGGCTGCTTTATGCGATCGCAGAAAAAGGCAAGGTTTTACACCAGGGTTTAACCGCCATCCATCATCGCAAATCTGGCAGTTACTATTAATTTGTCGTTTTGACATCCTCACCGCCGTAAACGGACGGTGATTCCCAAACCTCACGATTTAGGTTTCTGCTTCTTTCCCTTGCGGGGTTTCGCACCTGCCTTAACAGATTTACTCTGTTCTGGTCTTATGGTCGCTCTACAGACTGAC
>NZ_JADBRW010000013.1:0-4298 GCF_020247025.1 Microcystis sp. M109S1 | reverse complement strand
CTCGACAATTAGCCTATAAATGCCGTTGGTATGGGAGAAATTACATCGAAATAGATAGATGGTTTCCTAGCTCTAAAAGGTGTAGTAATTGCGGGTATATTGCTGAGAAAATGCCGTTAAATGTTCGAGAGTGGGACTGTCCAGACTGTGGGACACACCATGACCGAGATATTAACGCCAGTAAAAACATTTTGGCCGCAGGACTTGCGGTGTCAGTCCGGGTCGCGACCATAAGACCAGAACAGAGTAAAACTGGGGCGGCAGGTGCGGAACCCCGCAAGGGAAAGAAGCAGAAACCTAAATCGTGAGGTTTGGGAATCACCGTCCGTTTTACGGCGGTGAGGATGTCAAGATTGGATGGATTAATAAAAGGGGGTCGGGGCTATCTCAAGGTCGCGAGAGGACTCCCGTTAGAGCCGCCCTTGCTTAACGGGAGATGAATCGCGACCAAAATGAAACTAACGCGGTAGCGTTTCCACTTTCGAGGGATTTCGCTAGAATAGAGAAAGCGGTAAAGCGCGTAAGGGATCACGGAAACCTCCCGATCCTTTGTACCTCGGAACAAATATCGCCCTTGAAAATGTAATGGTGACGGGTCAAGCAGCATAGAAGCTTAACGGCTAAGGTCAAAACAGCCCACAAATAAAATTCAGAGCCGTCCGGGCAGTCGGCAGACGTTAAACTAAAACGCTTGTGGATTCGGTCTGACGGGGGCATAGTCTTCGGATTGTGTCTAGTTAAGAGGAGTAGAAGCAAGAATCTCCCGTCACAGCGTAGCTTGACGGCGAGAGTGTCAAAATTCTAGTTTTTCTAATAGTTGATGTAATCTGGAGGGGTCTTGCAGATAAAGATAGCCGAACAGGGTTTCTAAACTGCTGGCCTGCTGATAGACTTGGGCTGTCAGACGACGGCGTTTTCCCGTGACCGCATTGCGTCCCCGGCGCAGAATTTCTTTTTCTTGATCTGTCAGATAGGGCTGCAGTTGTTCTAAATCTAAAGCCTGTTGTTCGGCCCTGACTTTGCCCACCACCTGAGCGTGATAGTCTCCCAGACGCTGGGGCGGCAGTAAATAATAGGTGCGGATGTATAATTCATAAACAGCATCCCCTAGATAGGCCAGAGAAGCGGGCGATAATCGGTCAAGACCCTCTAGGAGTTGTGACCCCTCGCCACTTAGCTGTAAGCGAATTTTTTCGAGAGGAGATTCCACGATTTACGCTTTTTCCAGATATTCGATCGCCGCTTCTAGGGTGGGTTGCAGGGAAAAAAACTTCTCCAATCGCACCAGTTTTACGGTTTGAGTTACCCGCGCATTGGTAACAATTTGTAAACTGCCCCCTGCGGTTTTGGCCTTTTTCACCAATTTTACTAAAGCCCCTAAACCGGAGCTATCGATAAAATCAATCTGAGCGAGGCTAATAATCACATCCTTGGGACCTTGCTCCACATAGCCCTCGATCACCTTACAAAAAGTCGGTTCGGAAAAGGCATCTAAAAGACCCGTCAAACGGAAAATTTGGTACTTGTCTTTGACCTCACGCGTGCCTCGCAAGCTGACGGTCAAGTTAATTGCTTCTGGAATAATCCCCTCCTAGCTCTAGAGCGGTAAAAATCAAAACCCTAGTATATCCTAAAAGTTTACGACCGACCCTTTTTTGCTTCCCGCATTAAATCGACAAATTTGGCGAACAGATAATCGGCATCGTGGGGGCCGGGACTGGCTTCGGGGTGGTATTGTACCGAGAAAAAGGGCAAAGACCTGTGTTTTAAACCCGCTACGGTGCGATCATTGAGGTTGAGATGGGTAATCTCCACTTGCGGATTTAAAGAGGCTTCCTGCACCGCAAAACCGTGATTCTGACTGGTAATTTCCACCTGCTGCCGCAGTCCACAGGGTTGATTTAACCCGCGATGGCCAAATTTCAGTTTAAAGGTTTCTGCCCCTAGGGATAGCCCCAAAATTTGATGACCCATACAGATGCCAAAAGTGGGTTTTTCCCCTTGCAAAAGTTGCTTGGCTAGGGCAATACCTTCGGTGACAGCCGCCGGATCTCCCGGTCCGTTAGAAAAGAAAATACCATCGGGATTATATGCGGCGATTTTTTCCGGGGGAGTGTCGGCGGGAACCACGATCACCCGACAACCGTAGCTGGCTAAACGCCGGAGAATATTGCGTTTGATGCCAAAATCGATCGCCACCACCGTTAACGGTTCTTGATCACTATCAATTGGTGCAAATTCCCAGGCGGACGGGGTGGGAGTCGTCCATTCGTACACTTCCTTCGTGGTAACTTCTTTAACGAGATTTAACCCCGCCATACTGGGGGCTGCCTGCACCAGCCGCAGTAAATCGTGATAATCCAGTATTTCCGTAGAAATTGCCCCATTCATCGCCCCAACCGAGCGAATTTTGCGGGTCAAAGACCGGGTATCGATGCCATAGATGCCAATAACATGATGAGCGGCCAGATAATCCGGTAGGGATTGGGTAGAACGCCAATTACTAGGCCGGTGGCAGATATTTTTGGCGATCGCTCCTTTCACCTGGGGACGAATTGACTCCTCATCCTCGGGGTTAACCCCCGTATTTCCCAATTCCGGATAGGTAAAAGTGACGATTTGACCAGCATAACTGGGATCGGTGAGGACTTCCTGATAACCAGTCATCCCCGTGTTAAAGACAACTTCGCCGACGGTGGTTCCCTTGGAGCCGAAGGAATAACCCTCGTAGGCCGTACCATCGGCCAGAACTAATAAGGCTTTTTGACTAGCAGCACTTGATATCATTGTCAATTTTTTAATCTTGAGTAGTGGTGAGAAACAGAAGTCAAGGATAGACTAGAACAGGGACTAGAAAACGAATTGCTTAGTTTTAATTGGCTAGAGCGTTTTATGATTAAGAGTACATCCGCTCAAGGACAACAGTTTCCCCTGACTAGCCATCGGCAAGATCCTATCGCTTAAAAAATAACTATATAAGTAATATGAGTGCAAGAAAACTGACTGATGCCACGAAAAAAGAAATTCTTAAGCTTTATCGGGAAACGGAGGCCACCACTTCCACCTTAGCCGAGCGTTATGGCGTGAGTAGTTCTACGGTCAGTCGTTTTCTCAAAAATTCTTTTTCTAGCGAGGAATACGAGCAATTAATCCAGAAAAAACGCTTGGCCCGCAATCCTCGTGGCCTCGAGGAGGAGGGAGCAGCAGCGGATTTATCGGAAAAAGCGATCGAGGTGATTAGTTTTCGGGCAGCGCGCATCGAAGCTAAGGATGAGTGGGATTTTGAGCAACCGCTCGCTTCTGTGGAACAATTAACCCTGTTAATGGATACCTCTTACCCGCCAGAAGCAGATAATTCGGAAGATACAGAAATTAATGGCGATAAGCCTCTAGAAAACGCTAATTTAAACGAGTTTTTCGTCGAAGCTATCGAGGAAGATGAGGAGGAAGATGAGCTTGACGAGGATTGGGATGAAGAGGAGGATGAAGATGAAGATGAAGATGAAGACGAGGAGGAGGAGGAACTAGCGGGCAGCTATTTAGGCCCGACTATCGTTAAAACAGCCCAATTACAGATATTACCCCTATCGGCGGCGGCTTTTCCCAAAACCTGTTACTTGGTCATTGATCGCGCTGCCGAATTAATCACCCGTCCCCTCAAGGATTTTGCCGAATTGGGGAAGGTTCCCCCTCAGGAAATCCAGCAGCGCACCCTCCCCATCTTTGAAAGTCATCGCATCGCTCGCCGTTTCTCCAAGCGCAAGGAAAAAGTGATTAAAGTTCCCGACGGTCGCCTGATCGAAAAAGCTCACGCTCAACTGGAAGCTAAAGGGATCACCCGTCTGCTCATTGATGGTCGTATCTACGCTTTAGAGTAGGGAATTAGGGGATAGGAGACTCCAGCAGGCTCCCTGCAAGGGGAAGCCAAAAAAGGAAAAAAGCGTTGAGAACAATAACCAGATGGTGACTGTTCTCAACGCTTTCTGTCAAGTCTGATTGAGATGCTCTTACCCTGTCAATTTAGATGAGTTTACCCTAAGAAAATATTCCAATCTCATCGAAAATTTGGGTCTGAAACCCCGTCGTTCTACGACGGCTTTACCGTTAAATATTAGCACATTTACGGAATATATGCTAAAATGCTCCCCATGGAAAAAGCCTATTCTTACCGATTTTACCCCACACCAGAACAAGAGTCGCTATTGCGGCGCACCTTGGGCTGTGTAAGATTGGTTTACAATAAAGCTCTCCATCTCAGAACACAAACATGGTACGAAAAGCAAGAAAGAGTAGGATAT
>NZ_JADBRW010000129.1:0-2809 GCF_020247025.1 Microcystis sp. M109S1 | reverse complement strand
TATGGGAAAGATGCTCTTTGGTCTCCTAGTTATTTTGTTTCTTCTGTAGGAGGTGCAACCCTGGAAGTTCTCAGATGCTCTATTAAAGATCAAGAAAAGCCGTCGTAAAACGACGGGGTTTTAACCCAAATTTTCGATAAAATTAAACGCCAAAATCCCATCATTAAAGTCGTTATCGCTGATATTGGGTAAGTTACCCGGTAAATCCTCAAAGCCAAAGATATTATTCCCCCTTGACCGTAAATGTTCCGCCCCATCGGGATTTGCCGCCCCAAAGGAGAAGTAGGCCACCTCATGGGTCATATAGTTTTCTAGGGTAGCCGCCACGTTATCGGGATTTTTGGTCAAAAATGCCTGAATACTCCCTTGCAGACTTTCTCCCAGATTGCCGCCATTGGCAATCACAAAGGGTGCGTAGCGTCGCCCCCCTTCCAACAACACATCCCCAAATTCAGCGGCGGTGGTGCTTTGGTTTGCCCCTTCCCCACTGGCCCGCAAAATGAAGTTATTCACCGCTTGACTTAAGGCGGTACGCGCATAACCCGCTTGACTGGGTTGAATTAACTCTGTCGCGTTGCCATCTCCATCTAAATCGAGGCTGTCAAAAACGGCTCCGTTATCATCGGCCACTGGATAGAGACCGACAACGTTATTGAAGAAAGCTCCCGTCTGTTGAAGTCCTTCCTCAATCGCTTTGACCTGTATGCTACCGGGCAAGTCACTAAAGTTGAAAACCAGAGAACCTTGTCCATCACCCGTATTATTAAATTGGATGGTTTGGGGATTAACGGCTTGGTCGGGTAGATTGGTAATTTCTAGGGTGAAATTAACCGTTGCGTCTGGCGTGGCGTTGGGAGCCGGTTTGAGGGTGGTATCCGTCACCGCCACCGTCAGATTATAGAGAGCTTGGGCTTCAAAATCGGCCTTACCGATGAAGAATAATTCCCGTCCACGAATCTGGAAACTGCTCTGATCATTACCCAGCAAAGAAAGGCTATTTGTTCCCAGGGCATCATCGCTGATCTGAATATCGGCAACTTTTACACCTTGACTGGTATCGGTATTTTCAGCGATCGCCTTGGTGCTATTGGCAAGAATTAGGGCTGTGGGAGCTTCATTGACATCGGTGATGTTTAAAGTCAAGGTTTGGGTGAGATCGGGGGTGACACCAACGGTTGGATCATCCACATTCACAGTGACTTCGTAACTGTTTTGAGCTTCAAAATTAGGAGCAAAACCGACATAGAAAAGTGCCGAATTCTGAATTAAGAAGCGCTCCCTATCTCGTCCTGTGAGGAAGAGATTATTGGTTCCTAAACCATCATCTTCAATAAGGAGATCGGCGACCTTAAATTCTGGAGTGACATCGACATTTTCAGCTAACTCGGTGACAGCATTTTGGAAAATTACGGCTGTGGGAGCAAGATTACCAGGAGTTTCATTGACATCATTAACAGTAATGACCAGGACTTTTTCAAAACCTAGTCCTCCTTGGTCAGTTGTTTTAACTCGAATACTGTAACTATTCTTGGTTTCAAAATCGGGAGAATTATTAATCTGTAATTGATTCCCCACAATCGAGAATGCAGTATTATCTGTATCTCCTGTTCCTGCTATTAAACTATAGGTAAAGCTATTGCCAGTATCGGGGTCTGTGCTAGAAAATGTTCCTATCACTGTATTGGGAGCAACATTTTCATTTACTGTGGTCGCACTTAATGCTAAATCCGTCGGAGCAAGATTCCCAGGAGTTTCATTGAGGTCATTAACAGTAATGACCAGGACTTTTTCAAAACCTAGTCCTCCTTGGTCAGTTGTTTTAACTCGAATACTGTAACTATTCTTAGTTTCAAAATCGGGAGAATTATTAATCTGTAATTGATTCCCCACAATCGAGAATGCAGTATTATCTGTATCTCCTGTTCCTGCTATCAAACTATAGGTAAAGCTATTACCAGTATCGGGGTCTGTGCTAGAAAATGTCCCTATCACTGTATTGGGGGCAACATTTTCATTTACTGTGGTCGCACTTAATGTTAAATCCGTCGGAGCAAGATTACCAGGAGTTTCATCGGTGCCAATAGTGACAATAACTGAAGCTTGATCATCCTCATTGGGATTATTGTTGTTCGGAGTAGAATCAGGGTCACCTTCATCGACAGCAATGACTTGAGCCGTATTAGTGAGCAATTGTCCTGAATTAACTGTCGCAGTAATTCCGAGCTTGACGCTCTGATTGGGTGGCATATTCCCGACAGTCCAGATTCCTGTATTGCTATCGTAGCTTCCTAGATCGGCTACAGCAGAAACGTAACTCAATGCTCCTGGTAAAATATCTTTTACTTTGATGACAGTAGCTGTACCAGGACCTTTATTTGTCAGAGTTAGAGTAAAGGTCACTTGGTCTCCAATGCGAGGATTAGAATTATTAACAGTTTGAGTCAACTCTAGATCTGCATCAGGAGAAGTTATTGAATTGACAGTTTTTGTACTGACAAGAGAATTGTTAGATAGATTGTAGTCAAATTCATCTCCAGTGACGTTAGCTGTACTCAAAAGTTCGCCAGAAATAAAGGTACTTAATGTCAGATTTACAGTGACACTCTTACCACTATTGAGTGTTCCTAAATTAGCTGTAACAACACCATTGCTAACACTAACTGAATTATTGGGCTCTTCTGGTTTTCGTGTGTTAATTTTTGTTATGAATTAAAGCAAGCAAACAGCTTAAGTCGAAGATGTTCAAAATTGGTAAATCCATAACTTATTCTTTTAATAAGCTTTATTTTGGTATTCATTCCCTCAATTA
>NZ_JADBRW010000128.1:0-3420 GCF_020247025.1 Microcystis sp. M109S1 | reverse complement strand
GTCTCTTATGCAGACTTTCGAGTTCAAGGGTTCAACTCAATCGAGCCATTCACTACCGCCCACTCAGGGGATTCAAACCAATTTCATTTTCACATAAAGCCGTCCTAAAAGGACGGGGCTTTAACCCAAAATTTTGGTAAAATCGAACAGGTGGGGACTCCCGATCAGGTGTACGATCATCCTGCCTCTGCTTTTGTGATGAGTTTTATTGGCCGGGTGAATGTTTTGCCACCGACCTCGGCTGCACTGTTCGAGCAGCTCGGAGGGGGTACTAACGGAGTCAAGATTTTCATTCGTCCCCACGGCCTAGAAATTCTCTCTTTTCCCAATGGGTCTAGCATTGAGGCAAAAGTCGAGCGCATTATCCATCTGGGTTGGGCCATCGATGTGGAATTAATTCTACCGGATCGCTCTCTCCTGATTGCCCATCTGGATCGAGAACAACTGACTCAACTGCACCTCCAAGTCGGGGAGCAAGTTTATGTTCGTCCTCGGGATGCTCGCGTTTTTGCTTAAAAGTCACCCTTATTGTTAGCACCTGACGGTCGCAGGATGAACAGCGATTATTTCCGGGTAACGGCTAAAATCGTCAACATTAAAGGTCAGAATATGTGTAAGGTCATGAACGCACATGGCTGCTACTAGCTTCGCATCATGTACCTGCACACCCTTGACTGAATAGGTGAAGACCAAGCGTTCCCATTCGGGATAAATAGCGGGCAGATCGTCAATAATGAGAAAAAGTGACTTTAGGCGATCGATTTCCGCCTTGGCTGCGGCCACTGTGCGTCCTAAACCATTTCTATTAATTGGACGGGTGTAAACGTTCCAAAACTCGATTAAATTCTGTGGTGCGATATAGAGTTTTTCTCCTTGTCCCAATAATAGACTTGTCGCACCCACAGCATCGCCATACATGATGTGATCGGGTTCCGCACTTCGCAATAAGACATTAGTATCAACTAAAAAAGTCACAGTCACTCATCGTCATAGATACTATCGCGACTTACGGCATAGTCGGATAAAAGTGCGCTGCCTCGATCGTGACTACTTGCCCAATCCCGAAAAGCTTGCGCCCGTTCCGTCGGTGTTGCCGTCTCGTAAAAAGGTGTTTTTGGCTCTATCAGTTGTTTTAGCATTTTCTCCAAGAGAATTTCTACCTTTTCTGGTGATTGGTGGCTAATTCTTGCCAAAATCTCGGCAATTGCCTTTAAATCTTGCTGATGGGCTTTTTTAAAGTCTAGCAGCATTTCCGATCCCTCCCCATCTAGCGATCGCTGAGAAAAAGGAGTAATTTCCATAGATATCGCTCTCCTTGAAAACCGCTAAAACTTGATTCTGCCATAAAAACTTTTTTTAGAATAGATTGGGATCGACACCGATCGCCCCTTCACCGTCCGCATCTTGCAGGTTAGCACCGTCTAACCGAGCATTAGTGAGATTGGCTTTCTCTAAGTCAGCTTTTTGCAGATTGGCGTTGGTTAAGTTTGCTCCTTGCAGGTTGGCTTTTTCTAAATCTGCACCTAAGAGATTGGCCCCGCTTAAATCGGCTCCCGCTAGGAGAGTTTTGCCGAGGTCGGCTCCCTGGAGATTAGTCCCTTTGAGGTTAGCACCCTGTAGGTTGGTTCTTTCTAGATCCGTTTGGCTGAGGTTTGCTCCTTCTAGATTGGCCGAGGACAAGTTTAAATCTTTGAGGCTAATTCCGTTAAAGTCACAACCGACACAGGCGTTAGTTTCCTGTAGTTTTTGCAGATTATCGGCGGCAGCCGGCTCGACCAGAGTAATTTTTGCCGGTGCGCCGCCAGTGGGGGTAACGGCCCTAGCGATGGCAGGGTGGAAGCAAGAAAAAACTGTGATTAGTAATAGACAGAAGGCTGTCAGTAGCGTCGGTTTCATCGTTTTTGATCTCCTTGAGTGATCTTTTTGAGTCTCTGTTTTCACTCTAGGCAATGGCTTTAATAAAAACAAATATTCTTTGTTTTTAAATCCATAAATTCCCTTTATGCAAAGCTGGGAAACTCCCTCGCCGTTCCATCACTTTTATTTATTAAAACGACAATTAAGAATATTTGCTTTTATGCTTGTCCCGTACCTAAGTTGATGGTGGCGATCTCGTTAAGTTGGGGCTTTTCTAGGCGTGTTGTGGTGGAATAAGTCTAGCAGCAAGGGATTTTCTCAATTTTTTAGGAGCGTGTCAACCGTTATACTCCGGGACAATGGGCGACTGTGACATAATTTGTGACTAGGTACGGTAAGAGTCGCTAGTGAACCCCGTTAGCCTTGGAGACTTCCTTGCTAGACACCATTTCCACCCTATCCCCAAAACTAACAGCGATCGAATCCCCGGGAAATCCTCTCCCGAAAGTTGCTACTTGTTCCTCTACCTGTCGTTACTGTCGGTTTTATAAGTTTCAGGGGAGAGGAAATGGCTATTGTCAACGCTTGGGAGTCCCTGTTCACAGTCATTGGCGCGCCTGTCCTTTAATTTGTCCACCTTTTGCCCCTTCTTGGGAAAGGTCGGAAAATGGGTAATTCTAAGTAGTTATCTGGATTTTACCACCTGTATCGAGCAATTTTCTCCCCATCCCGCTCCGTCCGAGGATGGGGTTTTAATCGAAACCGATGCTTTCCACTCCACCGCTATCGGGACTGGTGGCGACAAAATAGAGAATTCCCGACCCTAGACAAGCGATCGCTATACTAAAGCAAATAATCCAGACTTGAGCAGGTTCGTAGCTATTACTATCGATCGCCCGACGGATGAGAAAATAGTGGCGCGTGGCGATGACAACGGTTAATAATCCCACCATAGCGAAGACAAAACCCAACAACCAACCTAGTCCTAGAGATGACGAAGATGCCGTCCGTAAACGCAAAATGACCAGACCAAAACCCATCAAAGCGATCGAGGCGCGCATCCAAGACAGATAGGTGCGTTCGTTGGCTGAATGATCTCGCCAGTAATCAGGGTTAAATTTCTGCTTTGTCTTTCGGGATTTGAACAGCATAGAGGAGTTCCTCGCAGTGAACTTCAATAAAATCAAGTATTCTTTCTTCTGGTTTTAATAAATTGTTTTTATCATCTAGCCATTAAGGAATCTTAAGTCTTCTTCAAGCCACTTTTTCGCTTATCTTTAGCCAATTCAAGGGACTTGAGCAGATTATCATCGAAAATTTTGGGTCTGAAACCCCGTCGTTCTACGACGGCTTTACTGTTAAATACTAGCGCATTTACACGATATATGCTAGAATGTAAGACATGGAGAAAGCCTATTGGTTCCGATTTTACCCCACACCAGAACAAGAGTCGCTATTGCGGCGCACCTTGGGCTGTGTAAGATTAGTTTACAATAAAGCTCTCCATGTCAGAACACAAGCATGGTACGAAAAGCAAGAAAGAGTAGGCTACGCTCAAACTTC
>NZ_JADBRW010000127.1:0-12316 GCF_020247025.1 Microcystis sp. M109S1 | reverse complement strand
TTTGTGGAAGCTTTGGAAGCTTTTCGGACAGCGATGTCTTTCCGTTTCTTTGAGTGGCTGACCGAGAATCGGGATGTTTTTGCCGCTTACAAAGCCAGTTTAGGCTTTGTTTGGGCTTAAATTTTGTTTAAGTCCCACTAGTTAAGAGGAGTAGAAGCAGCAATCTCCCATTATAGTCTATAGTCGTAGGCTTAACGGTGAGATTGTCAACACCTAATCATACCCAAAACCTCAAACCTCAAAAATTGATATTCCTAAGCCATAAACGAAACTGTCGAGGAGAAAATTACCTACACAGGGCCAGCAAAAAAGTAATAGATTGGTGTATTCTTGATCAAATAGGGACGTTAATAATTGGGCATAATGAGGGGATGAAACAATCTCTTAATCTAGGAAAGACAGATATTATTTTGATGAAAGGCTATGGGTATCAGTATCCTGAGAATATGGGTGATCGCAGCTAATGGTTTTCGCGAGGTTATTCGCGATCGAATTCTTTACTTTATCGGGTTTTTTGCCTTGTTGATGGCCTTCGCTTGGCGTTTATTACCAGAAATTGCGGTGGGAACCCATCAGAAAATCTTTCTTGACTTGGGATTAGCCGCTATCGGGTTATTAGGGGTAATTGTTGCGGTTTTTGTGGGTACAGGGCTAATTAATAAGGAAATTGACAAGAGAACTATTTTAGTTTTGATTCCCAAACCCCTGAGTCGGGCCGAATTTATCCTCGGTAAACACTTGGGTTTGTCCGGGGTTTTAGCGGTGATGTTGGGGGTAATGTTGGTGATTTACTTGCTGATGTTGCTGGGGATGAAAGTATCTTTTCAACCTTTACCCCTGATTGTCTCGGTTTTCTATCTCGGTTTGGAATTAATTCTCATCGCGGCCGTGGCGATCGCTTTTGGGGTATTTACCAGTTCGATTTTAGCCACGTTAATGACTTTTGGGGTCTATCTAATGGGTCACATCAGCAAAGATCTGATCCAATTGGGTATAATCAGCAAAAATCCCAATATCCTCGCTATCACTAAAAATATTTATCTAATTCTCCCAGATTTAGAGAGATTGAATTTTAGAAACGAGGCCGTTTATGGTTTGCTGCCTAGTGCTGATGTCTTAATCGGTAATGCCCTCTACAGTCTCGTTTATACTGGTCTATTATTGGGTATCTCCATCCTCATCTTTTCACGACGACAATTTTAAATAGCGTTGCTGAATCAAGGGATGAATAGCAACTGTGCAGGTTCCCGTGCCAAAGTTAGTTTGGGTCTAGGTTTTAAAAATCCCAGCAAAGAGGATTCAGATCTCAAATCAGCAACGCCTAAAATTGTCCTGGCAGAAAAACCGCTCATCGCTGGTAGGAATGGTCAATATCGATTAGTTTATAGACATTATTAGCCATGAAATTAAAGGCACAACTGCATATTTTAAGTCGAGACGCGGTCAATTACGGACTGGCAACCGTAGTCATGGAAGAAGCGGTTAATCCCGTCCTCGCGGCCGTGGCCAGACAGTTAAAACATTTACAATACTATGTGGTTCAGAATAGCCAGGGTGATTGGTTACTAACCACCTTAGCCCATCGGCAGCAGCCGCAACAGGAGAAAAGGGTAATCTATGCCTTTGCTACGGAAAAAATGGCCATATCTGCTCAAAATACCCCCAATTCACCTCTATCAACGCTCCTGATTCCCGTAACCCATCTTTTATTCCAATTATTTGCCCTAGAAAAAGTAGATAGTATTATTTTTCTGGAAAATGCACACACCGCTCAAACGGGAAAAGAAATCACCCGGACTGAATTAAGGGCCAATATTGAAAAACAACTGCAAAAACTAGCGACAATTCCTGCCAATCTTGCTTAACTTGGTTATCATTAATCGAGGTCAATTAGATGTCACCAGAGACTGTTTGGGCTGCCAACTTGAGTCTATTGTAACCAGAGAGATTTTTGAGAAAGGAAGGTGTCGCTAGTGTGGGCCACACTTCACCCCATCAGATATAGTAGAAGTACAGTATATACATTCTCAACAATACGGTGGTCAGGATGAATACAAAAACCCCCAATTACTAGACCGCCAGTGTCAGGATGATAAAACGGCTCTCCAGTGTCAAGCTGTATCCCTAACAATGGAGCAGTAAAACTAGGAGCCGTGTGAGGTGAAAGTCTCACCTACGTTTCTCAAGGGGAGAAGATGGAGTTGACTCTATTCTCAGCCCCTAATGGATAGATTGGACTCTATCAGTATCCGCCGCTACTAATACCTTAAATCTTAGCCAGAATGCCAGATTTACACTTGCTTAATTCTCATCCACAGGCCCTAGAAACTGCCTTCATCCCCACTGCCGACCGGTCTTTTTCCTACCCTCTATCCCTCGACCTCGCTACAATTAATCAACGTTTTGACTCCGCTAACGCCGCGGAAATCGTCGCTTGGGCGGAAGCCACCTTTGGGGAAGGTTTGGTGATGAGTACCAGTTTCGGCATTCAGGCGGCGGTAATGTTGCACCTCGTAACCGCAATTATCCCCGATATTCCCGTCATTTGGATCGATACCGGCTATCTTCCCCCGGAAACCTATCAATTTGCCGAAGAATTAAGCCAACGCCTCCATTTAAACCTGAAAGTTTATCAATCTCCCCTCAGTCCCGCCCGCATGGAAGCAATCCACGGTAAATTGTGGTCAAATAACGATCTGGACTCCCTCAATCTCTACGACAAAATCCGCAAAGTGGAACCGATGCAACGGGCCCTGAAGGAATTAAAGGCCGCCGCTTGGTTAGCGGGTTTGCGTCGCGACCAAACCGACCACCGCAAAACTCTCCAATGGGTCAATCAACAGGGCGAACGTTACAAAATATTACCGATCCTTGACTGGAATGCCAAAACCATCTACGAGTATCTGACTAAATACGATCTTCCCTACCATCCCTATTTTGATCTGGGTTATGTCTCCGTCGGCGATTGGCACTCCAGTCGGCCTTTAACCGCCGATGATAGCAACGAACGAGACACCCGTTTCAAGGGTTTAAAACAAGAATGCGGTCTTCATTTGCCCTTAACCCCCGGAGAAGCACAAAGTCTCGACGCAAGCTCCCTTTAACTGCCAGGGTGGGAAAATTGCCGGTGCGATCGGTTCCTAGACGTTAGACAATGGTTAATGATTATGAATCCCCCATTAACCATGGCTATTTTAGAAAATTTTCTCGAAGTCGGCTCTCTCAAGTGGTTTTATCGACAGGTTAACCCCGCTCAACAACCAGATACAACCCCCGTGATCCTACTTCATGGTTTACCCGCCCATAGCTATATTTGGCGGGAATTATTAACCAGTTTAGAAGAATATAACATTAATGCTATTGCCCCCGATTGGATCGGTTCCGGTTTATCCGCTAAACCCGATGCCAGAGAATTCGCCTACACACCTAGCGCTTTTTGTCAAGCCTTGGCCGATTTTATTCAAGCTCTCCAATTGCCGAAAATCTCCCTAATTGTGCAAGGTTTTTTAGCCTCCGTCGGCCTACAATACGCCCTAGAAAATCCCGATAAAATTGAGCGCTTGGTCGTCTTAAATACTCCCCTCTCCAGGGATGTCAAATTACCCTGGATAATGAAACAATGGGGCCTACCTTTCCTAGGAGATATGGCAACTCAAGACCCCTTATTAGTCGATCGTACTTTAGAAACTGGTAGCGGTTTTGTGATTAGTGATGCAGATCTGGCTATTTTCCGTCAACCTTATCTAAAAACTTCGGCAGTGGGTCGCGCTTTACTGGCCACGATTCGCAATTTAAACCTAGCGAAAACTATGGCAGAAATTGAGACAGGTTTAGAGAACTTGGAAAAACCTATCCTTTTTGTCTGGGGAATGGGCGATCCTTGGTTATCTTCTGTCACTGTGGAAAAATTGGCCACTAAATCAGGAGTGGAATTAATCTCCCTTGCGGAAGCGAAACACTATCCCCAAGAACATTGGTCTAAAGAAATTAATCCCCGGATTATTAATTTTCTCGGACGCAAAATCTAAAGGGCTATTTAAGGTGACGCAGAAATTTTTTCAATTACCCTTCTCTGATTATAGTAGAAGCGGAGGCTTCGCTTTTTCAAAATTTCTGCGTTTAGGGCTAGTAATTTCTCGATATAACAAAAAACTATTGAAGTTTAAATAGTGATAAAAATTTTTGTTCGTTCAAAACCATAGGTAAGGAGGAGATATAGGAATAACTCTCTACAAAGACAATTTTTGGAGAGTTATTTATGCAATTTACAAAATTTGACTGGGATCAGTCTAAAAGATATTCTAATATAGAGAAGCATGGGATAGATTTTGCGGCTGTTCCTCCTATTTTCGATGGTCACTGTCTAATCAGAGAAGATAATCGCCAAGATTACCAAGAAATAAGGATGTGTTTGCTGGGACAATTAAACGGGATAATCTGTTATGTTGTCTATACTATAAGAGGGGAAACTTGCCGATTGATTAGTGCTAGGAGAGCAAACGAACGTGAGCGAAGAAAGTATCAAGAGAGTATCCACCAAGAGGGGGATTCTTAACACAAAAGAGGAAAGGCAAGATTTTAGCGATTTAACCGATTGGGAGCGAGTTAAATCGATGAGTGATGCAGAAATCGAGGCTAATGCTCTGTCGGATCCCGATGCGCTTCCTTTTGATGATGATTGGGAAAATGCTGCGATCATTTCTCCAAAAATATGGTAATAATATAATTGGCTAGTCAAATATATGAATTTTTGCAGCCAGTTAAAGATTGTTGATCGGAGTGGTTTTAATCATGGATAAGAAACTATTATTAAGGTTATTATATTTAGTCGGGTTAAATTGTCTGTTTTTGAGCAACCCTCCTACCGTAAGTAGGTGGGTGGAATTAAATATAAGATGAACGTAGGTTGGGTTGAAGTATGAAACCCAACGCCCGCATGGGTTACGAAGTGCGCTAACCCATCCTACAAATAATTGTGCCTTCCTACTCTAAGCTTTCTGGGAATTGATAGCAAAATCTCCCTAGAAAGTATTGAGAAAGTCACCCTTAGTATATCACTGTAGTTCGACACGGGCAACAGCATCTGGAAAGACTAGCTTTAGGAAGGATAAATATAACAAATAATCCCCCAGATATTAATAATTTAACCGATTGGGAGCGAGTTAAATCGATGAGCGATGCAGAAATCGAGGCTAATGCTTTGTCAGATACCGATGCGCTCCCTTTTGATGATGATTGGGAAAATGCGGCGCTCATTTCCGCTTACAATAAATTAACATCTCAATAATTAATTGCTAAAACTGATAATTGTCTCAGGGTTACTTGTTATGAAAGTTTAATAGACTGTTGTTCAAGAAAATAGTGATAAAATTTTTTGTTAGCTCAAAGTAATAAGCAGGTAATCATTTGAGAGTAATGATTCCACGTTACCATCAAATCGAATTACTTAATATTGATTATTTGAACCATATTTTCAAGTCTATGTATATAGGCTTGATGATATCTCCATGCTTCTAAAATACTTTGTAATAATTCATCTTTTGAAAAACAACCAGAATCAGCTACATCTTCAATTTGTCTGATTAGATCATCTTCTAACTCCAATTATAGCATACTCACTTGTTTAGTTGTGTCTGCCATACTGTTATCTATCTAAAAGTTGATGGAACTATCATACCATAGGAACTCAGCACTGTGGTATCTATTAAACCCCACAATATACCCATTGATATGCCTTGCATATATGTGTATATAGTACCACCTACTAAATACCCTATTATACCCCCTATTACACCTAAGCATGAATAAAACCTAAGATTATTTTGGTTAAAATTTGTGAAAAATAGCTTTTTAATAGCAAATAAGTCGATAAGTCGATGGTATTTGACTTATTGCACCCATTAAGTACCGTCAGGACTCGTTTATGTTGACTTAACATATCTGGTGCAATTGCTTGACATATCTAGTGTAATTAGGGTTGACATATCTGGTGTAATTAGGGTAAGATAGGATACTGTACTTAGGATGCTAAGTTTCTAAAGGCAGACTATTACTGAATTAACAAAAAAAAATGGCTACCAGACAATTTCGAGTAAATCTTAGTCAAAAGGACTCTGAATATCTTAAAGAAATAGCTAAAGAGCTAGACTTAACAGAGTCTGAAGTCATTCGTAAAGGATTAAAACTCATGGCTTTATATGCTAAAACTGAGACAGAGGAAGATACTCAATTAATACTCCAAAAAGGTAATGAACAGAGACCACTACTAATTGTTTAGTTATGACCAGTGATTCAAAAAATGAGACAGAGGAAGTTAACAACCCAAAAGATCCCAGCGCTTCTTTGGCTCTTCCAACTGAAAGGAACTCTGTGCGTCATAATCTAAAGAAGAATCCGGAGCCTTATCATTTAGACAATGAAGTATCTGCATTTGGTAAACCAGCTACAGCTATATCACCCTCAGACCAAAGACATAATTTTAATACTAAAGTAGCTGGTTCCTTAGCAAGGTGGCTTTGGTTGGGATTGTTAACCACTGCTGGGTTACAAATTCTTTCTATTTGTCTCATTTCTTTTGCTTCTCTTGGAATTTTTAATTTAAATATAAATTTGAAAGCTATCGAAGAACAAGAAGTACAAAGTAGAGTGGATAAAGCGGCAACCCTAATTAATGATTCTTCTAAGACAATTTATACTTTTTTAGGGCCAATAGCTACAGCAGTCACCGCCTTTTATTTTAGTGGTTTGGGTACTTTGTCAAAAACTTAGAACGATGAAAACTCTGAAAATGAGAGAAATGAATAGAACTTTCAAAAAAACACGAAAAAATCTCTCTTATTGGTAATTTTAGTACAAAGGCTAGAAATCTCAACCCCAGAAACCTCTCCTCCCCACTCTCCTATACTTTTAAAGTGGAAGAAAGTTTTAGCTTAATTAATCTGGCTACAGGCCTGTTTTTATCGTCTCTAAATACCCGTGATAACTTGACCGGAACTGTTCGATCGATAAGTCCTTTGTCCAATATTCTACTAGAGCATGACCCCAAGCCCAAGCTTCCTTGTCGGCAGTGCTAGAATTCTCTAATAGTATTGGCCAAAGTGCCAATAAATCAAAACTTTTATTCTCTGGATTTAAGAGAGAAAAAAGCTCATAGGCCATCTGTAATTTACCGATCGCTACCGGTAATTGTTCCACAGGAATTTGTTCAGCTAAAAGATAGGCTAAAGTCGGTCTTCCCGTCGCTAAAGTGGAGATAAAACCTAGAATAGGACTTTTTAATAGTGCCGTTAAACCTTGCCCCGTGGCCATCTGTAAAGTATAGCGATCGATTATTTTAGCCGCTGCCAGAGTTCGAGTTTCTAAATCCGCTAAAAAACGGGCTAAACGCAACTGTTTTGCGGGCGAAATTGCCCCCAGCAAAGCGATTGATAACTCCTCATCCCCCCAAGCTTCTCTATCCGGCTGTTGACTGACCATCGGCAAAATGCGATCGCAGAGTTCCTCGAATAATTCCGCCCGATACTGCAAGCATTCGCGGATATTGACTTCTTTGGGACTTTCTCCCGTCAGCCAATTATAGGGGGGTTGCCACTCTCGCAGCGGACGCAGGCGATCAACTTGAGAAACACACACTATAACTGGTAAATTGTCAATAGTTTGTTGCAAATCTTTAAGAAAAGCCTCATCCATGGCCAGGGCGGGATCGAGGGCGGGGGTGACAAGAATCAATAAATCGGCGTTTTCGGCATAATTGAGAACCTTTTGCCGATAATCAGCCCGATTTGCCTGTTCGTAGCCCGGGGTATCCCAGAGGATTAACTCGTCTCCTTCTGGGGTTTGCCAATGGTAGGATTGGATTGCGTCGGTACTAGGCAATAGATCCACTTGGGCCAAATCGGCCCGAAAAAGAGTATTGATTAAACTGCTTTTGCCGGCCCCGGTGCGTCCAACCAGCAGAATATTAACTGGTTGGCGATCGATTGCCGTGATCGGTTCAGCTTGGGCGAGAATTTCTTTGAGAGTAGTAGTGGCGATTTTTGTCTTGGTGGGGAGAGTTGGGGCGAGATTACTGCCACTGTAGAGTAACACCGCTTGGCGAGAGAGATTTCTCAGGGCATTTTCCCGCAAAACTTGCCCTAAATTGACTAATAATTGCTGATCCGCTCGATCGCTGTACTTTTGACTGGCAACTTTAGCCACAGCCGCGGCAGGATTGATTACCCATTGCGCCCAATTCCAGACCTGCCAAAGTTTCCGGGCTGAGGGTTGCAATTTTTGATAAACTTCGTAGGCTTGATAGGCTTGACCGATGGTGATTTGATTCAGGGCCGGGGAAAGATTCTGCATCCAGCGATCGCTATCATCCACAGTTCCCCGAATTAAACCGTAGGCCTGGGGAATGTAAATATTTAATAAGGGGTACTTGACATCGGGGTAATATATCTGGGCGATGGCATTGACCAAATCCTGACAGCGTTGCCAAAAAGTCGCCCAATCTTCCCACACCGGGCGATCATTGCGGGCCTCGGCGATAATTCTCTCGATAATTTCCTCGACATTTCCCCCAGAATCACCGTCAGGAGGGGTTAATTCTGCCTTAATTTCCCCAATGGCGGCTTCAATTTCCCCGACTACTGGGCGCGTCCATCTGACCAACAGGAAGCGCCAAGCAACAAAAATCAGGGTAAAAACTGCCCAAATCCAATTTAAACCCCATTGATTGATCTGAAAGCCGGCGGCCACGATCAGAAAAATCACCACGGCGGCGATCGGAACTGCTAAAATCAACCCTTGCCAAGTTTTTAACCGTAACATTGCTCGATCTGGTTTTTTTCCATTCTACCGATCTCTGATTCTCGGTTAGGGGGGCAGAAATTAGACAGTGGTATCAATTTGGGCGAGGATTGCCGTGGACAACTGACAAAGTTGTTGATGACAAGGACCATTACTAGCCATGATCCCCCCCCATTGCCGCACATCGCCGCGATTATAGCGCACCGGTTGACCATCAAAATAGGAAAATTTGCCGCCTGCTTCCGTTAAAATCAACTCCGGTGCGGCAAAATCCCAGTCTTTAGCCGCCGATTTCCCCGATAGGGAGATATAAACATCGGATTTTTGTTCGAGGATCGTGGCAATTTTACAGCCCACACTACCCACATAATTTTTACCAAAGAAAGGTATTTGACTTAATAAATTATCAAAACGTTGGTCGCGATGGGTACGACTAACCACCAGATAGAGGTCGGTAATTTTATCTTTATTGGCAACTTTTACCTGTGTAATATTGCCGTCGCTAGTTTCTAGAAAAGTACCTTTTCCTTTTTGGGCAAAATAGAGTTTTTCTTGATCTGGTAGGGCAACCACGGCGATTATCGGTCTTCCTTGATAACATAAGGCGATATGTAGGGCATATTCTCCCGTTTTGTCGATAAAATCCCGGGTTCCGTCCAAAGGATCGATAATCCATACCCAATCTTTCGGGATAGCTTCATTGCCCTGATGGGTTTCCTCGCTCAGATAACCAAAGTCGATATCAGAGAAATTTGTTTGTAATTCCCCTAAAATATAGTTATTTGCCGCTAAATCCGCCGCCGTCACAGGTCCGCCTTTTTTTTCCTCGTTGACGGCTAAATCCTGTTCACCGCGGTGGTAGGATTGGAGAATTTTAGCACCACCCCAACCGACGGCACGAGTCACAGCTAAAATGCGCTCGATCGTTTCGGTATCTTGACAGGTTAAATTAATCATAAAATAGCCTCAGTTTTTCAGACCTATTATTTACTAAATTGAAAGACTGGCATCTTAGCTTACCATCTCTTGTTTCCTAGCTCCTGACTTGCTTAATTTTGCTCTTGCCAAAAATAATCGGCGGGTTTTTTGGTTTCTTCTGGTGATGATTGAGGAGCGTCTCCCAAGAAAACCGAGCGCTGGATGACGCGATCGCCTAATCTTCTTTGGACTCGACTGGGAATACCGTAACCGTAGGCAATATGACCTTTTCCTGCTAGGACGATGATCTGATAGTCGGGATGAGCTTGCCAGAATTTAGCGATCGCATCGGCCATGGTTTCATCCCAGAGAACCTGTGCCAAAAAAAAGCGATCGAATCCCTGACTTTTGCCCCCCGTGTGTTGCTGATAAACGGCTAAGATCTGTTGACGATACTCCTCGTTATCCTGGTTTATTTCGCTTTTAGGGGGGATGTAGGTCATTTCTGAGGTGGAGAGGCTTTCTAAGCCCTCCTGTGCCACTTTTCTAGTGATTTCCGTGGGTGTATTTAGGGCGATCGCTGGTAGTTGTTTCGCCTTGGCCAAGCGCAGGATCGGGGCGTAAAATTCCCAATCAAATCCCCAACGTTGGTCGTATTCACTTTTTTCTCTCAACTGATTTTCAGTAATTTGGCCCGCTAAATACTGATCCAAATAGATTTGGTAAGGACGTTGAAACATCTCGAAAGCGATCGCTATTTGGGGATTATTGGCCTGTAAATACTTGATAATAGCTAATTGGGCCTGATGATCGCCTTGACTATCGTGCCTTTCTCCCAGATAAATAATCTCGGCTGTTTTTAAATCTGCCAGAATTTGTTTTTGGCTATTAGTAAAACTCCAGGCCCGGGGCAGCAAAATAAACAGTAAGCAGAGGGCAAGGAAAACAGGAAAAAAGCGTCGAGAGAATTTCATCTTTATTAAAGGCCTTTTAAAAAACTGATCTTAACCGAAACCAAGACAAAAAGGGTGGGCAATGCCCACCCGAAAAAATTTTCCGAGAACCTTTTTGGTTTAGTAGGTTTCTACGTGCCAGCGATGTTCTTTTTTCAGTTGTTTCTGATAGACAGACCAATCAGCACCATTTTTAGCGGCGGCACTGGTGATAGCATCGTCGATACCATCTTCCATCCCTTTCAGTCCGCACATATAAGCGTGGGTTTTGGGACTTTGGAGTAGATTCCAGATTTCGTCAGCGTGTTCGGCTACCCGGTGTTGAATATACATTCTACCGCCCTGGGGATTTTGCTGTTCCCGGCTGATGGCATAGGTGAGACGGAAGTTATCGGGGAATTCCGCCGCTATTTTCTCTAATTCTTCTTGGTAGAGAATATTCGCCGTTTTGGGAACTCCGAAAATCAACCAAGCTAGACCTTTGAATTTATAATCTTCGTGTTGTTCCTTGAACATCCGCCAGAGGAAAGCTCGGAAAGGAGCGATTCCCGTCCCGGTGGCCATCATAATGATAGTGGCATCTTCATCACCTGGCAGCAGCATTTCCTTACCCACGGGACCAGTAATAGCCACATCGTCCCCCACCCCTATATGACAAAGATGGGTGGAACAAACTCCATAAACGGTTTCCTTGGTTTCTGGGTGTTGGTATTCTAACTGACGCACGCAGAGGGATACGGTTTTATCGTCTAATTTATCACCATGACGGGTGGAGGCGATCGAATAGAGTCTCAATTTATGAGGTTTGCCATTAGCATCGCTACCCGGGGGGATAATACCGATACTTTGCCCTTCTAAATAGCGTAAATCGCCCCCAGAAAGGTCAAAGGTGACGTGTTGTACGATACCGATACCCCCCTCATCAACGAGAGCATAATTCTCGATACATTTGCCGATAAAGGGTTGATTCGGACGGTAGATGTTGACGGGGATATCTGTTTTTTCTTTCGCTTGAGTCATGGCCTTTTTCTTGGTCTGTTCGGTGACGGGCGATGATTGAGCGATTGGCTGTGGTGTGGAGGCACTAGAAACAGTTGCTACGGGGGCAATCCCATTTAAGGGTTTGATGCTGACGATACGACCACCTAAACGGGTAATCCGACGCATTTCTTGATTCATGCGACTGTAGGGAACCGTGAAAAACACGCTTCCACTCTGACGGATTGAATAATCCAAGCTGTCAGTATTGTCGTTTTGATTGAGACCCGCCACTTCGTAAACAAATAAACGGCTTCCCGCTAGTGTACTCGGACTGTACATTAAATATAACTCCCAACTCAAGTCACGATAATCGTTCCATAGTTTAGCCTACCATCGGTACACTACACCTAGGCCTAATCGAGAGTTATCTTAAAAAAACCACAGACATCGCTTTTATCTTTTCCTTAAGGATAGGTCAACTCTCTGGTTAAAAACTGTTACACTTGTAGCATTTTTACTTTTTATTAAGATTTATCGAAAATTTGGGTTAAAACCCCGTCGTTTTACGACGGCTTTAAGCTACAATGGAAAAAGCGATAACCAAGCTAAAAACTGAACCTTGACAACAGATAGTAGGGGGTTTCGTTCAGAAAAGACTTCAAATTCGGCCT
>NZ_JADBRW010000126.1:0-11783 GCF_020247025.1 Microcystis sp. M109S1 | reverse complement strand
CTGTTTAGGAATTGACGCGGGAATTGAAAGTTTTGTGGCTACTTCACGGGGAGATTTAATCAAAGCCCCTCGATTTTTGTTGAAAGTACAGAGTAAGCTTAAATTGCTACAAAGACGCTTGAAACATCAAGTCAAAGGCTCTAACAATTGGTTGAAACTCCAAGAGAAGATAGCAAGATTACCTGAAAAAGTGTCTAATACTCGTAGAGATTGGCATTTTAAGTTAGCTCATTACCTTTGCGATTTTGCTGATAATATCTTCGTTGAAGATATTAACTTCGTTTCCTGGTCTAGAGGGATCGTTAGAAAGCAATCTCTAGATTCGGGTATCGGTAGTTTTATTAACGAGATACTACCGTTTGTCGCTTGGAAACGGGGAAAATATTATCTTAAGGTCGATAAAAATGGAACTTCGCAAGAGTGTCCTAATTGTGGCGCGTTCACTGGTAAAAAGTCGTTATCGGAAAGAGTTCACCGATGCGATTCCTGCGGCCACATCGAACCGAGAGATACGGCATCAGCGAAGGTAATTGAGAACCGAGGAAAGAACGCGGTCGGACTGACCGTGTTAGAAAACGCTTGCGGAGGCGGTCTGGTGGGGGTCGTTCAGTTAAACCTGTTTGATCTAGTCAAGAGCCTATGAACCAAGAATCCCCCGCTACACTGCGCGAGCGGTTGGCGGGGGAGAGTCAAAGCTGTTCCATAAAAGTCCGCACCGTACCATCGGAACCAAGCACCAGACGCAATTGGGGATTACCGGGGACATCGAGGGGAGAAACAAAAGGTTGATTGAGCAGGGGCATATTAGTGCGATCGAGATAGATTTTCGCCGCCTGTCCCAGGGGAATAATCTGTTTTAGGGAACCATCCTGATTTAAGACCAAACGGTACTCTAGAGTATGCTTGAGACTTTCCGGCGGTTGCCAACGGGATTGAAAATATTCTCTGGTTTCTGCCACTTGGGGAATTGTATCTAGTAAATTCGTCTCTGGGGCTTTAGCGGTGCTTGTGGGCGGTTTGGTGTCTAAATTGGCATTTTCGGGGTTAATAGGGCTTAGAGGCGGTAAATTGGGCAATTTTGGCGGTGCTGGAGTCGGATTCATCGTGGTGGGGGGAACATTTACCAGTGCATTTGTACCCTGAGCACCGGTGACGGGGGGGGCAGTAATCGGGATTTTCTGATTATTCGGTTCAATTACGATCGCCGTGCCGCTTGGAAGCGAACCCGTGACTGGTGGCGGCGGTAAAGTGGGCGGCGGAATCACCAGGGGGACGCTAGAGGGGCGAACTGGGGCTGGAACGGTTCCCACGGGTGGCGGTGGCGGTAAAGGGGTTTTATTGCCCAAATTTGCCGGTAACTGCGGGTTTGGGGCGGCCGTTCCCGTGGGGGGTAAAGGCAGCGTTGGCAAGGGTTGGGGAATCTTGGCGCTATTGGGATCGATGGTTAAATCATTGTTGGCCACTTCTTGCTGTTGATAAAATGCGATCGCTATTCCCCCGATAGTTATTAGGGCTGAGGCGATTAATCCCGTCCACATCAGGGCATTTTTTCGAGTTTTCTGGCGAATTAATGGGGGTATTAGGGGGCTTTCATGGTTATATTCCCCTAAAGCATTGGCTAGATCGAATAATTGCGATGTGGTTAATTCGATCTCCTGTTTATCCCGATCGGTTAGCAGGGAACCTAAAAATAATTGATGCTGGAGAAGTCCCCGACAACGGAGAGAGGGTAAGGAGGGGAGATGGCTTTCGGGGGAACCACTAGCCACGAAAGAGAGGGTAGAAACAGGACTAGAGAGTAAATTCTGCACATAATTAGCGACAATTTCCCCTAGTAGTTGTAATTGTGTGCGATCGCCTTTGATCGTCACCTGTTTTTCCTCACTCAATCTAGGATCATCAAAGCGCAATTGAAAGTGGGCATCGTTTAAGACATTTTTACCCAGCCAAACCGCTAGAGGCGAACTATTTCCCCAAATTTCTAGGGTACAGGTGGGGGGTGTATATTTGCGAATTAGATTACTCATTTTTAGTTATCGGTGGGAATTATGAATTATGAATTATGAATTATGAATTATGAACTGGGAAGCTTTTTTTCAGTGATCAGTAAACAGTAATCAGTAATCAGTGAACTGAAAACTTACATCTGATAACTGATAACTGATAACTGATTCAAGGCTGATAGCCTTTTTACTTTTTACTTGCCAAAAGGGTGTGCCAGAGAAGGAGATGACTGCGGTGGCTGCTGTAGAATAATAAATCGATTAATAATTTCCAGGCTAGGGAAGTTAGGCTAGAATTGCTGAGATTATTTTCCGATATTTCTGGGTATTTTAAGCGAAAATTATCGATATAATTGCCCAAAAGCGTGGTTTTTTGGGGTTCTTGTCCTTGAGTTCCCACTTGTTCCAAGAGAATTACGGCGCGACGGATTAACTCTTGCTTTTTTTGGGCTAGATGACAGAGGAGGAGAACTAGAGAACGGATGTCCGCTAGGGAGAGGTTTGACTGGGGTTGCCAGTAGTGGGCAACTAGGCGATCGCTTGTATCCAGATCTAAGGCTAATTCCTGGGCTGCTTGGGTGATAGACTCGGAGTCTAAATTAGCTAGAGAGACTAAAGCCGCCAAAATCAGGTTTAAATAGCTATTAATATTCTCTAACTGCTCGTTACTGGGTGAGATAGCTAGGGGTAAATCCTCACCCGTGGAGGACTCGGCAGACTGAGGCATAGTCAAGGACATAGATAATAAGGAATTGCCAGCAGAAAAACTTGGGTTTAGGAGAAAAAATCACTGGTTCTAAAGTGTCATAATAATTTAGATTGTTCTTTTCTTGCACGTCCGCTCACCGATTGCCTCCCACCCAATGAGTTTAGAATCCGCTACCGATGAAGTTATTAAGCAAAATTTAGAACAATTTCTAATTGTTTTGTCCGTTTCCCTGAGTGTGGCCACGGTTTCGAGGATTTTTAGCTGGTTTCGCCAAATTCCTTACACCCTATTGTTAGTGATAGTCGGTTTAGGTTTAGCTTTCATCGATATCCGTCTGGTGAACCTATCCCCCGAACTGATTCTAGAAATTTTTCTGCCCCCTTTGCTATTTGAAGCCGCTTGGAATACGCGCTGGCGAGATCTGAAGGATAATTGGATTCCCGTCAGTCTTTTCGCTATTGTCGGCGTAATTATCTCGATTTTCGGGGTTGGCTTTGCCCTCGATGAATTGACCAATTTACCCCTATTTACGGCATTATTAGTGGGTGCGAGCCTTTCTTCTACGGATCCCGTCGCTGTTGTCGCTCTTTTTCGCGAATTGGGGGCCAGTAAAAACCTCACCGTGCTTTTGGAAGGGGAAAGTTTATTTAATGATGGGGTCGCTGTCGTCGCTTTCGCTCTTTTGGTGGAAATTCCCCTCGGTGCTAGTGGTCTATCCTTAGAGACAACTATTAGCCGGATTGCCGCTTTTATCGGTATCGGGGTAGGAGTGGGTTGTTTAGTGGGTTTTGGTATCTCCTATCTGACTCAACGTCTGGATTTACCCCTAGTGGAACAGTCTTTAACTCTTGTGTCCGCCTACGGTGCTTATTTATTAACCGAGGAGTTCGGGGGTTCGGGGGTAATCGGAGTGGTGACTACGGGGATTATTTTAGGTAATTTTGGCTCTAGAATTAGTATGAGTCCCCGTACCCGCCTATTAGTCACGCAATTCTGGGAGTTTCTCGCTTTTTTTGTCAATTCGATCGTTTTTCTCCTCATCGGCGATCAGATCCGTCTCTCCAGTTTAGCCGATAATCTCAATTTAATTTTTATCACGATCGCTGCCGTGGTAGCGGCCCGTTTTCTGGCTACCTTTGCTTTGGCAACTGTTAGTAATGCCTTGATGGAAACTAAAATTAATTGGCGGGAAAAAACGGTTTTATGGTGGGGAGGTTTGCGTGGTTCCGTTTCTATTGCCCTAGCTTTAAGTGTGCCGGTTATTTTTCCCAATCGTCAGGATATCATCGATATCGTCTTCGGAGTTGTTCTCTTTACCCTTTTGGTTCAGGGATTAACTATTCAAACTTTCCTATCGAGATTAGACTTGATCGGTGATCAACCAATTCGAGAAAACTATGCGGAACTTTTAGCCCGACGGGTAGCTTTAAAAAGGGTTTTAGACTATCTTTCTAAGTTAGATAAATCTCCCGATGTTGCCCCCGAATTTTTTAGTTATGAGCAGCATCTCGTCAAAGAAAAGTTAAAGACTGTAGAAGCGGAAATTCAATCTCTCAACGATAGTTATCCCCAATTACAACTATTAACAATGGAACAACTTCGGGAAACCCTCCTAGATATCGAAGCTGATACCTACGCTGAATTTATTCGATCCGGGCGTTTAACTAGCAATTTATCCCCCGTCCTTCAAGAAATTCTCGCTGAAAGTAAAATTAGTGAACAGTAGGACTATTTTGGGGTATATACAATCAATCTCAATTCTCCTAATGATCGACGACTGGCTCCTATGACAAAAACCCCTGCAATTAATGAAGGGGTTTTTGTGGGGTTTTATGGGGGATTTTAGGAGACTTTTGTAGTTTCCTTTTCTGTCAATTTAGATGACTTCAGTTTGCGCTTCAGGGTTGAAGCTGCGCCTAGAGTACCGAGGGCGAGGAATGATAGAATAGAAGTAGGTTCTGGAGTTGAGGGTGTTGTTACTATACCACCATTAAAAGTCCAGGTAACATTAGTTACATTTTCTGTTTTTGGGTCGTTATTTTCGGAAAACCAGCGAACGAGGACTGAACCACCAGATAATAATGTAAAAAAATTATCTTTGTTCCAATTAAACGGTTGGTTAAGTGACAAGTCTTTAGGTGTTCCTTCTTTTTTTACTTTTTCAACAACAGCTACGGGCATGGCGCGAAATTTCCCGCTTGGGTTTACTTGAATGTGGAGATCATTAACTATTTTACCAGTATTATTAGTGAGTGTCACTCCATAACACACCGTTGCAACACCCGCACCAGACCCGTCGCAATCTGTCCGTGGATTGACGAGGGTAGCAGATAAAACCTTATCAGCACTGATCGCTACAGTTACAATTCCTAATCCAACAATCGAAAAAAGCTTTATTCTTGAACTTTGAGTTATACATTGCATGGCTTAATCAAACCTCAAACCTTTATAAACAGTAAAAACAAATAAGTAATGATGCATGGGCAAATTTCAGATGGTATCCCCAGTCAAACAACACCCTAACGCAACACCAGAGGCGGATGACAAAAGAATACACATTACCCCCCCCCTAAACTGTATTTTAAGCTACAATTTAATGAATCTTTATATTTCCTTCTTAATCTCTATCAAGAAAACTCAGAACCAGAATAAACAACCCCCAGAAGACGAGACAGAGAAACCCGAACCGACTTCCGTAGTGCGATCTCGCGTAGCGAGCGCGTTGCGACCGCAACATCCGTAACTTGTCCCCTCACCTCTGAAAACCGATGTTATCCTTAAGGTATTCCCCCAAAATCCTCAAATCAAATCGTTATGAACAATGCTGACCTAGATACCAATTCTCCTTTGTTGCAAACCCTTCAGACATTACCTGTCCAACAACAACAAGAAATTCTCGATTTTTTGGAATCTATAGTCAATCAACACCATCAAACCCAAATAACCCAAACAGGTAGAATTGCAGGATTATATCAAGGTCAAGGCTGGATCAGCGATGACTTTAACGAACCCCTAACCGATGAACTCTTGCCGCCAACTTAACCCATGCAACTTTTATTAGATACCCATAGCTTTATTTGGTGGTCAATTAACTCAGAAAAACTATCAGTAACCGGGCAAGATTTGTTATTTGATCGAAATAATCGCTTGTTTTTAAGCGTTGCTAGTGTCTGGGAAATGCAAATAAAACTGCAACTGGGAAAATTACAACTTAACCCATCCTTACAGGAATTAATTAAAAATCAAATAACCATTAATAATCTAGAAATACTTTCTATTGATCTAGCTCATATCTGGACACTAGCAACCCTTACCCACTATCATAAAGACCCCTTTGATCGACTTTTAATATCCCAATCAATAACCGAAATTATGCCGATTCTGAGCATTGATGAAATATTTGACCGTTACCCCGTTCAAAGAATTTGGTAAATTTCCCAAAATGTCAGGCGATCACCGCTTTTCTAGTGCGATCGCCCCCCTCGCAGCTAGATCAAGCAATACCTTAACCCAACACCAAAGGCGGACAACAAAAGGATACACATTACCCCCTCCCGCACTGTATCTCAAGATACAATTTAATAAATCTTTACATTTCTCTCCCTAGCTTAGGGATTCATAGGGAAAGGAGTTTCAGGTATTTTCCCCTGTTTTACCCCTTCGCAGGCGACCTATCCTCTTTCGTGAGGGATTTTGGCGCGGTATGTGGGATTCGCCTTTGCGTTCTCCCTTGACTGCCCCTCAACTCGATCGCTAACCAAATTAAGTACGATTACCTCGCACCAACCAGATGATAGACTGGGGATAACAGAAATAACTGAATATGGCTAAATTACCGGAGGAAACCCTAACTAGCATTTTTGAGCTACTGCGTCAACTAGCGGAGCAGATAGAATACGCATCAGCGACGGAATGGCAACTTTTTACTGAATACGGGGAAAATGAGCGGACATTATCAGAATTAGAAGAATTATTTAATGCCAGAGAGAGGGTAATTAATTCCTACTCCCGAATTAATAATATCCTGCTGAGAATTTTACAAGAGCAGCCTACTCTCTCAAATACGATGCTAGAGATGTTAGAAAGAGCGATTTTGCAAGGAACAGCCAGCGTAGATGCTGTTAACGCTAGTATTAATGAAGTTAAGAGGCAATGGAACTTACTATGACTTACCGCACCTCCTATCCTGATGAAGCAACTAGAAAACAATCTCTTGAACGCTTACGGGAAACTAACCGCCAGATTGAGCTTTATAATCTCTTTTTAGACGATATACTCGCTCAACTCGAAACAGAATCCCGTCAAAAGAGACGAGAAAGGCTAATGCAAAGAGGGCAACCTATTGAATAGTAGGTAGTTATGGAGTTAGAGTCAAAAGATGGAGTTCGAGTGGGATGACCAAAAGAACAACATCAATATTGAAAAACACGGGATCGACTTTAATTTTGCCAAAGAAATCTTTTCAGGAGTCTGCATCTCAAAACCTGATAATCGCAGAGACTACGGCGAAGAAAGATTAATCGCTTTGGGACTTTTAGGATAATTCGTCCTAGTTGCAGTGTACACTCTACGAGAACAGAAAATACGGCTTATATCTACAAGACGCGCTAATGCAGAGGAAAGGAGAATTTATTATGAGTATGTCGAGAGAGGAACAATTAAAGATCCTTGGTCAGATGAAAGATTCTGATATAGATTATTCAGATATACCTGCTACTGATGCCGAATTTTGGCAAGAAGCTACTGTTAATTCTCCTCTAAAAGTTCCTGTAACTCTGCAGCTTGATCCCTCAGTTGTTGCATCATGGTACATCAAGGTCTGGAGGAGAAATGGGTCTTACTCAACAGCGATGCCATTGAATTTGAAATCAGTAGGAACCCAGACCCTTTCAAAAAAGAGCAACTGGAATCCATCCTATCGGTTGCCACCCGTCGGCTCCCTTCGAGTGAGGCGATCGAATTGAGAGCCACAGCCTTGATGGAACTGGGTTTTAAGTTCTATGATGCCTTACAGGGCGGGATGTATTGATATGGTACTAGAAACTATTGCTGAACCTGATTTGATTGTTAAGGGATGGACTGATGAGCTAATAGCACTAAAACATTATCCGAAAACTGTTATCTCAAGAAAAGACGCGGTCGTCATCTATAAAGAACTAAAGAACGATGGATTTGTCATAACTGCTTTTTTGACATCCTCCTGCGAAAAAATTATCAAGCGAGGCATCCTATGGCAGAAGTCAATCTCTTAAAATCAATTCCTTATTTGCTAACTGCACCTTCTTCAAGAATCTGGATAGATTATGATGAAGAAGCAGATGTTTTATATATTAGCTTTCGTAAGCCTCAAAGAGCCAATGATAGTTTGCTAGAAGACAATATTATCTATCATTATAGAGATCGAGACTTAGTTGGATTAACTGTCTTGAAAGCTTCGGATTTTAACAGTGGAGATAGTGAAAATAAAATTAATGGCTCTGAAAATCCTGGGGAGCATCTCACCTTTGTAACCCCTAAATCAGGTTTTTATGTCAAGCTATTTTGAAAGCCTTGCTAGAAACCAGTTTTATGGATAAGTATAATTACTCACTTGCATAAATGAGATGCTCCCAAATCCTGAAATGGGTTGACAATTTGGTCAGGGTGGGTTAGGATACCCCGAGTTAACAGTAAATTCGTCTATGGCTGACTTCCAACTAACCACTCCTGTCGCCTTCCTGATTTTTAATCGACCTGATACGACGGCGAGAGTATTTGAAGCCATTCGTCAGGCTAAACCACCCAAGTTATTAGTGGTTGCCGATGGTCCCCGTCCAGATAGAGCCGATGATATTGAAAAGTGTAAGGCGGCTCGTGCTATTATCGAGGGTGTGGATTGGGATTGTGAGGTGTTGACGAATTATTCTGATTTAAATTTAGGTTGTAAAAATCGGGTATCGAGTGGTTTAGATTGGGTTTTTGACACAGTTGAGGAAGCGATTATTCTTGAGGATGACTGTTTGCCACATCCTAGTTTTTTTCGCTTTTGCCAAGAATTGCTCGATTATTATCGAGATGATGAGAGAATTGCATCTATAATAGGTTGTAATTTTCAGTTCGGTCATCAGCGTACTAAGTACAGCTATTACTTCTCTCGCTATCATTTTATATGGGGTTGGGCAACCTGGAGGAGAGCGTGGCAGCATTATGATCGTGATATGAGTTTGTTTAATGAAATTAAAGATGATGGTTTTCTGAGATATATTTTTCAGGATACTCAGCAGTTAAGATATTGGAAAGAAATATTACAAAGAACCTATGATAGAGAGATCGACACTTGGGATTATCAATGGATACTATCTTGCTTACTACAAAATGTTTTGACAATTACACCCAATACAAATCTCGTTAGTAATATTGGATTTGGTGTAGAGGCAACACACACCAAAATATCTAGATCTGTTTTGAATAACATCCCCGTAAAAGCTATAAGCTTTCCCTTACGCCATCCTGCTTATATAGTTCCCCATGCCGATGCGGATAACTTTACTTATCGTGTTTACTGTCAGACCCCTTTGACTAGGCGCGTAGTCAATAAACTAAAAACAATATTTGAGCTTTGAGTATCAATTCAACTTGTTCACTTGACGCTTTAACAAAGCTGCATTTTTCAAAGAATACTTTGGATTAAAAAATTTCAGTTGTTCTATATGCTATGCTCTATGCTTAACAAAACAATTAAAAACACGATTAAGAGTATTATATCAGCTTATAAATCTGCTGAATATCCGCTATTGCCTATTACAAAATTTCTTCAAAATCCGATGTATTGGTTATATCACCAATCTCCCTTGTTAAGGCATGATAGTAAGTTTTACTTAAAACCTTTTTTGTTAAGACATATTCACGATCTATTAATTGTCAATCACCCACAGGATTTCAAGATTTATGGAGAAAAAATCAACTTCCGTTCTTATGGTAGTTTAATGTCGGTTCAAGGATATTATGTTGGTGAAATAGAATACCACTTGGTTCAATATATTGTCAGTCAAATCAAACCTGGATTTGTTATGTTAGATATAGGAGCGCATCATGGTGTTTATACTTTGATTGTTGCTTATGAGCTAAAATCTCGCGGTTGGACAGGAGTTATTCATAGTTTTGAGCCAAATCCGCTGAATTTTTCCTTGCTAGAACACAATGTAAAGCAAAATCAACTAACTGATTACGTGATTCTGCATAACGAAGCCGTATCCAATACAGAAGGCAGACAAAAATTATTGGTACATTCTGGAGAGAATAGTGGCTGTCAATTAGAAAGCGTAGAAGTATTAGAAGAAGGAAGCTGTCCAAATTTAATTGAAGAATATGACATAAGAGTATGTCAGCTAGATAGTTTAATTAGTCAATTAAAAGATGTAAAACTCATAAAAATGGATATCCAGGGAGCCGAAACTTTTGCTCTGCAAGGAGGTGAGAATATCATTAAAAGAGACAAGCCAATATTGGTAGTAGAAGCAGTTCAAAATTGGTCATCAACCGAAAAAACAAAAGAGTTCTTGAATGATCACAACTACGAGATATATGGAGTCAGTTCCAAAGGTAAATTATGTCAAATGGATAGTCCTGATGTATTTGTTTCATGGGACTGGGTTGGATTGCCCCTTGAATAAAATTAATTTTCAACAAAAAATTTATGCCTAAAAAAACGATTAAGAAACTCTCCAGAAGTTTAGGAGTTGATCTAAAAAGATACAATGTCCAAACATCCGAAGCGGCGAAAATGCAGCGCTTGTTAGCCTATCACAACATTGACTTAGTATTCGATGTTGGTGCTAATATTGGGCAGTATGCTAAATTACTGCGAGAGTTAGGCTATTCGGGTAGGATTGTTTCCTTTGAACCACTGTCAAGTGCTTACTCTCAGTTAAAAGCTGTTAGTAAAAAAGAGCCGCTGTGGGAAATTGCTCCCCAAACTGCCATCGGCAACCAAGAAGGTGAAATTACCATCAATATTGCTGGTAATAGTCAGAGTAGTTCAGCTTTGCCAATGCTGGATGCTCACTTAGAATCTGCACCCGAATCAGCTTACTCTGGATCAGAAACAGTAAAATTGAGCAGGCTAGATACCATTGCCAAGGACTATATCAAAAGCGAAACTAAATCCATTTTCCTCAAAATAGACGTGCAAGGATTGGAAAAACAAGTGATAGAAGGGGCAACAGCAATTTTGCCTTTGGTTAAAGGCATTAAGCTTGAATTATCTTTAGTCCCTCTCTACGAAGGTCAAGTCCTGTTTAAAGAAATGATTGATATTATAGAAAAACTAGGTTACGAACTGTACGGTATTGAACCAGGTTTTACCGCCGAAAAAACTGGGAGGATGTTGCAGATGGATGGTATTTTCTTTAAACCAGATTAAAAATTTAATCTGGTAAAACATGAGCAAAGTTATTTGTTGATATCCTTTCTCAAATAGTGCTACACTATGTACACAATGCGTACACAACGAGAGAGACTATGGATAAGCATGACATTGAGAAAATTGGGGTGCGAGAATTTCGGAGCGGACTCCCTAAATACATATACGGTGAGACTCCCGTTGAGGTACTACGTCACGGTCATACTGTTGGGTTCTATTTCCCCGTTAAACAGGGGAGTAAAAGCGCCGATATCGCTGCCTTACAAGCGGTGGCCGCTCAATTTGAGTACCTGTTAAGTCAAAAGGGAATTTCCGAAGACGATATTGTTCGTGAGTTTCGTCAGATGTGTGAAGCGGACAGAGCCAATCAGAGAAAGGATTTAGACGGGTGAGACTCAAATTCGTCGTTCTCGACGCTAATATCATCATCGAAAATTTTGGGTCTGAAACCCCGTCGTTCTACGACGGCTTTACCGTTAAATACTAGCGCATTTACCAAATATATGCTAGAATGTGAGACATGGAAAAAGCCTATTCGTTTCGATTTTACCCCACACCAGAACAAGAGTCGCTATTGCGGCGCACTTTGGGCTGTGTAAGATTAGTTTACAATAAAGCTCTCCACGAACGAACACAAGCATGGTACGAAAGACAAGAAAGAGTAGGATAT
>NZ_JADBRW010000125.1:0-9969 GCF_020247025.1 Microcystis sp. M109S1 | reverse complement strand
TTATCAGTTATCAGTTATCAGTTATCAGTTATCAGTTATCAGTTATCAGTTATCAGTTATCAGTTATCAGTTATCAGTTATCAGTTATCAGTTATCAGTTATCAGTTATCAGTTCACTGATTACTGTTCACTGAAAATGCTTCCCACTTCCCAATTCATAATTCATAATTCATATTACTGTCTCCTATCTCCTTTTTACCTTACCATGGATTATCTTTTAGAAGTTGAACAAGTTTATGCTGGTTATGTGCAGGATTTATACATATTGCAAGGGGTTAACTTTCGCATTGCACCGAGGGAATTAGTCACGGTTATAGGTCCCAATGGTGCGGGAAAATCTACCCTCGCTAAGACGATTTTTGGTTTATTAAAACCCAGTGCTGGAACTATCACTTTTAAGGGACAAAATATCGCCGGTTGGAAATCTAATCAAATCGTTCCCCTCGGAATGGGTTATGTTCCCCAAATTGCTAATGTTTTTCCATCCCTGAGCATTGAAGAAAACCTTGAAATGGGAGCTTTTACGAGCAAAGGAAATATAAAATCTTTAAAAGAGCGCATTTATGCCATGTTTCCCCGTTTGCTTGAGCGCCGTCGTCAGAAAGCTGGCACTTTATCCGGAGGAGAAAGACAGATGTTAGCCATGGGACGAGCGCTGATGTTGCAACCGGATTTATTAATTCTCGATGAACCTTCGGCAGCTTTATCTCCTATCTTAGTAACCAGCGTTTTTGAACAGATAAAAGCGATTAATCAGACGGGAACTGCAATTATTTTAGTGGAACAGAATGCCAAAAAAGCCCTAATGATGTCCGATCGAGGTTATGTTTTAGAAAGTGGTCAAGATCGTTTTCAGGGATCGGGTCAAGATTTACTCAATAACCCGAAAGTAGGGGAATTATACCTCGGGGCTGCTTATCATGGTGCCAAACGAGATGATTAGGAATTTGTTAAGGATTTAGGGGGATTTTGATTTCTTCCCAGAATTTAGCGATAGGATAGTAATTGGGCACAAATCTCTACGGCGCTGATGTCAAGGTGATAAGCCAGCAGACCCTAAATATATCTGTGGATATTTATTAATCGATCAATACATTTGTGCTACTGCATTGAGAGCATAACTTTTAGTAATAAAAGGAGAAGTCATGGCTGTTAAAAGTCCTCCGTAATCAAGATTAAAACTGACTTCGCTTCCTACTTTTAAACTCTTGTTATGACTATCAAGAACTAGATGATCGCTACTAGAACCTAATATTTTTATCTCCTGACTTGTTTGTAATCCAGAGATAAGAATATCCTGTCTTCCTAATGCAATAATAAGTCGACGGTGAATGCCTTGGTCGATAAAGCTGGGAACATTACCAAAAGCATCTCGACCAATTTCTCCAGAGGGTAGAGATGGTTTATCTTTGGATTCGATTACTTCAGCAATTAACCGAAAAGCATCGGTATATAAGCCTGGTATCACTTGTCGATTAACTGTTTCACAACCTAATAAAATTGATTCTCCTAAACGCAGATTATTAATCCGACCAACTTCGCTACTTTTTTGATACCATTGATAGTTAGCAGAATTGCCTCCTGAAATAATCGGTAATTTTATTAAAAATTCCTGCTCAATTGTATCTGTTAACACAGATAATTTGCTCATATTATGGCTATCAGGTTTAATACCTCCATAACAAGCCAAATTACAACCCAGTCCAATAATTTTGATAAAGGGAAAAGCGAGGGTTTTTTTGATGAACTTGACGAGATCTTTCGGCAGTACACCTTCGCGTAAATCTCCTAACTCCGTCATGATAATAATGCGGTGTATTTTTTGCTTTTCTTGAGCATAATAGGAAAGTTCCTGAATTGTTGCTAATTCGGTATTTAAGCTGATATCTGCAATGTTAACCACTGATTCTGCTTGACTCAAGGCAGTACGCAACAGAACAAAAGTTGTCACTATTCCTGCTTGTTTCATTTTGAGAATATTTTCGATTCGAGAGTCAGCGATAAAGTTGACTCCACCTTGAATCATCGCCAAGGCGATCGAGGGATCACCCAAAATCGCTTTGGAAACTCCCATCACAGAAAGTCCCTTGCTGCCGTAGAATTGGCAGAGTAAACGAGCATTATGGCGTATTTTCGGGAGAGAAATCTCGATTCTGGGTAAAAGGTCTTTCATCAGCCTATTTGCTCCCAATTGCGGGAATTGCAGCTAAAATTTCCCCTTTGATTTTCTGGTTTAATTTCGGAAAGCGAGCGCATAAAGCTTGGACTAATTTCTCACATCCGTGTAACAAAACATCAGTAGTCGGTAACTGAAAATCTCGCTCATATTTGGCAATAATACGCTCAGTGGCTGCTGCAGTGAGATTTTCGTGATTAATCGCAATAGCGATAACTTTAGTGGGAGAAATTGCCTCAATTAGTGAAATTTCTTCCTGTAATTTTGCCATGGCTAAATGAGGAAAATCACAGCGAAATTTTCGGGCTGGGGGATGTTGTAAAATAACCCCATCGGGCATACTTCCTTTCAAAATTCCCACGGAACTCATAAAAGCAGGATGACTCAGAGAACTTTGTCCTTCCACTAAAATAATATCGGGTTTTTCTTGCTCAAAAGCTTGAACCACAGCATTTTCAATTTCACCGATGACAAATTGAGAAACCAAAGCATCGATCGAAACCCCATATCTTGCTCCCTGCATCAAGCTAGTTTGTCCAGTAGCGACTAAGACAGACTTAATACCCAAGCCTTGGAGAGTTTGATTAACTGCTACCGCAGTGGTCATTTTTCCGCAAGCACAATCGGTTCCTAAAAAGGCAATAACGGGTATATTTACTTGGGAAATTTGCCCAGTAAATACATGAAGATCAGCTAATTGTGGTGGTTTACGAATGTCTGTAATTTGCACACCATACTGACTAGCTTGCTCCCTAAATTCTAAATCCTCGGAGAAGAATTGATGCAAACCATTAATAATATCCATTCCTTGTGCCATTGCTTCTAAAATTAGCAGCCTTTCTAGGGGGGGAATAAACGCTTCTAAGGGTGCTTTGCCGTAGATATAACAATTGGGAACATCTCTAAGTTTTTCTAAGGCTGTTTGTAAATTGGCAAAAATGGGAATATGATTTTTTTTGTCTCCTAATGCTTCTCCCGCATCTTTTCCTGCTAAGGAACTATCCAGCACACCAACAATTGTATATATTTCTGATTGTCGGATCAAGCCAGCTGCCGTTTTTCCGTCCACACGTCCAAATTGATTTTCACAGTAAATTAAAGCCGTTTTTTTCGTTGATACCACTTTCTTAATCTCCTGAATATTAGATAATTGAAATTTCACTCCTAACTCCCAGTAAGTAGGGAGGCACAATTATTTGTAGGATGGGTTAGCAGTAGCGTAACATGAGCGGGCGTTGGGTTTCATGCTTCAACCCAACCTACGTTCATCTTATATTTAATTCCACCCACCTACTTAAGACTATTTATTCCTCTTCTTCTATAGCATAATTATCTGGATCGATAATATCGTCTAGTTCTTCTAAAATTTGCGAATCGGGATGAGCATCAGATTGACGTAATTTTAATCTTCCTGTGCGTTCTAACCAATGGAGAAGGGTTTCTTTGGAAGTTATCTGCATAACAGGAATTGCCTGATAGCGAGGTTCTTGACTAATAGAAGGATTAAATTTCATACCTGTTGAATTTCCTTTGAGAAGTTATCTCTATTGGTTGTTCTATTGTTGATCACGAAGAAGCCCACAAAAAACTGAAAAAAATTGTCAAGTTTAGCAAAGTAAAAAAGTTCAGCTGTCAGATTTACTATTTGGACAGATAGATAGAGTCGGTTCCAATATATGCTCCCGATACTTGGGATGCAGACTCTATGGTGTAAATTAAAGTTTTCTTGTCTCGCTCAACTTAAATGTCAATCCTACGGTTTTTATCTAGCTAACGGAAAAGGTGATTAATAACACCAAAGCAACCAACAAAACCGCCCCTAATCCTTGCAAAATATACCATTTTTGCTGTTCTAAAGATGGGTATTTTGATAGATAAATCTTGGGTTCGCTACCATAGTTATTGATGATTCCTTCATCATCTACTGTATAGCCCTCTGGGAGAGGTATATTAAGTGATTGATAGTTTTGCCCGTTTATATCTAGTTTAACCTCAGCAGGAATTAATTCACTTCCATCGCTTGGGGAATAGACTGTCGCACCTGTCTCTTGATTAGATTTAGTAGAGTAGTGCATGATCATCTCTCTTGAAAATCTGAGTATAACACAGAATAATGCGAAATGGTTTTTAGGCTAATTTTTTCCTAGGGCTTTAATCAGCAAATTTGGCTAATGTCGGCAAATTAAAGCAAAAAATATGATTTTATAACTTGACAAAGCTAGATAAAAACATTTAGTCAACTCGCTATTCACTTTTTAGCATACCAGCGCCATAAAACTCGCGCTAAACGTTGGGGATCATGACTAACTTTGGCAGTAACTTCATCTTCTGCCATTACATTCGCTAAAACAATGCGATAACCCATTTTTCCCACCTCCTCGCGGTCTAAAAACACAGGATGACTATGCTCTTGGGCGTATAATTGTAGAGATTGGGGCGATGGTGCAGTTCTTTGGGCTAAAACTGCATCAAAGACGCGTTCCTCGCAGACTTTTTCGATCGCCCGAATATGATCAGCCACCGAATAATTATCCGTTTCCCCCGGCTGGGTCATAATATTACAAACATAGACACGGGGGACTGTCACCTGTGCTAGGGCCTGACGAATTGCGGGAACCAACAAATTAGGGATAATACTGGTATAAAGACTACCCGGCCCGATGATAATATAATCTGCCTCCTTGATTGCCGCTAAAGCAGCCGGTAAAGCGACCGGATCGGCAGGATGACAGCCAATCTGACGAATTTGCCCCATAGCTTCGGTTATCTTCGATTCTCCCTCAATAATGCGCCCATCGGCTAACTTAGCCCAGAGACTAACATCGGTAAGGGTAGCAGGTAGCACTTTGCCGCGAATGGCCAAAACTTTGGCACTAGCATCGATCGCCTGTTCCAGATCGCCGGTAATCTCGGTCATAGCGCTGATAAATAAATTACCAAAACTGTGGCCCGATAAACCATCCCCAGCATGAAAGCGATATTGAAACAATTCCGTTAATAACTTTTCCTCATCGGCCAAAGCGGCGATACAATTGCGAATATCCCCCGGGGGTAAAATGCCCATTTCCCGGCGTAATCGGCCCGAAGAACCGCCATCATCAGCTACGGTGACAATAGCGGTGATATTAGAACTATACTGTTTTAAACCCCGTAAAAGCGTCGATAAACCCGTACCGCCACCGATTGCCACAATTTTCGGGCCGCGATGGAGACGACGATGGGCCAGTAGGCGATCAACTAATTCCTCCGATGCGTCCGGTTGTAGTGCTTCTGTAATCGTTTCGACGGTGCGACTCTGACCCCAGAATAACAAAAAGACACCCAGCAAAACCGCCAGCGGCCCGGAAACAGAATTGGGGACTAAACGGGCGATCATTTCTAATGCTTGGGAAACAAACTCTAAAAAGCGATTAACCGGGGTTAATTTTACCCAAATAGCCAAACCGAAGGAGGTGAGAAAAACGCCGCTTAAACTGATTAAAAGCCAGCGTTTGACAAAAAGACCGGGAGAAAGCCATTTAAACCAACGATTAACTCGTTTAGGCGTTTTTCTGCCCACAGAAGCGGCTATTTTCCCCTTCTGAGCGTTGAGTTCCCGTAGGGTCTGTTTAAATGGACTCATAGATGTGGCCTGGCAGCGAACGCATTGATTCTGGAGAGACTGTAGCCGAAAAAGGGGACAAACTCAAGCTGACCTAACCTCCCACTTGAGAATAGGCCGCCTCGGAAATTGTGGGAATATCGGCGTATTTGCCGATAACCGACTGTATAATGCTGTAAACACAGGCGGCAAATGCTCCCAAAAAGACGACGTTAAAAAGAGTTTCTACCACCAAATTCGCCCCTAAACCCCTAGCGACGAAACCTAAGGCCAATCCCAATAAATACACCAAAATATCGATTAAAATCGCCTGCATGGTGTTAAACCGGATAAAATGACTGATGCGGGGATTGCGTACCACGGCGAAAAAGAGGACGAAAAAGATAATTAAACTGCCAAAGCTTCCCAGAGAACTATAGAGAAAAGCTAAGGGAGCTAAAACTATTGCTAAGGCCGCTCCTAAAAAAGGAATTTGCTGAAAGATAAAGATACCGAAGGCAAAAGCCGAATATAAGGGTAAAAGATATACTAAAGCTGCAAAAATGCGATCTTTTGTATCGGTTGAGCCGCGCCAAGTCATAATCTATTGTCTCCTGAGACTACTGCTAACTCTTTTCAAGATAACCCGGCAGCCCACCAGACTTCCCGTAACCGAAAAAATTGATCGAGGCCGAACACTGTTGGGCCTCGATCGAGTTATTCTCAAACAGAGACAGGGTGCTTGCTTTCCTGTAACAGAGCCAGATATTCCTCCTTAAAATACTTTAGGGTACTTAAAATCGGATTGGGAGCGCTTTGGCCAAGACCACAAAGACTGGTTTCCTTGACCATTTGACAGAGATGTTCTAAGTTTTCGAGGTCGTGAATATCGGCTTTTCGAGCGATAATTTTGGCCAATAATTCAAACATTTGTACTGTTCCCGTGCGACAGGGGATACATTTACCACAGGACTCCTCGCGACAGAATTCCATATAGAATTTCGCCACTTCCACCATACTGGTACTATCATCCATGACCACCATCCCCCCAGATCCCATCATCGAACCGAGTTTGGCTAAGGATTCGTAATCCACGGGAGTATCGAGTAAATTAGCGGGAATACAACCCCCAGAGGGGCCGCCGGTTTGTACCGCTTTCACTTGACCATCGGGAACACCACCCCCCATCTCCTCGACAATTTCCCGGAGAGTAATGCCCATTGGCACTTCAATCAGCCCATTATTGCCGATTTTTCCCGTTAAAGCGAAGATTTTTGTCCCTTTACTGGTGGCAGTACCGATATTGGCGTACCAAGCGGCTCCCTCGCGGATAATAGCGGCGATATTAGCGTAGGACTCCACGTTATTAATCAGGGTGGGACAACCATCGAGGCCTGATTGGGCCGGATAGGGGGGACGGGTGCGGGGAGTGCCGCGGCCGCCTTCGATGGAATGGATGAGAGCGGTTTCCTCTCCACAGACAAAAGCTCCCGCCCCGATGCGGATATCCACCTTAAAATCGAAAGTGGACTCGAATACTTGGGAACCCATTAAACCAAATTTTTTGGCCTGATTAATCGCTTTTTGCAGACGATCGATCGCCAGAGGATATTCGGCTCTAACATAGATATAACCATGATCGGCCCCCACAGCATAGGCAGCGATCGCCATTCCTTCCAGGACTAAATGGGGGTCACTTTCCAAGACACTACGGTCCATAAACGCCCCGGGGTCGCCTTCATCCGCATTACAGATAACGTATTTTTGTTGACCCGGTTGTTTAGCCACCGTCGCCCATTTTAAACCGGTGGGATAACCCGCACCTCCCCGGCCGCGCAAACCGCTTTTGGTGATTTCCTCCACCACCTGGGCCGGAGTCATCTCGTAGAGGGCCTTGTAGAGAGATTGATAACCCCCGACGGCGATATATTCCTCAATGCGATCGGGATCGATTTTACCGCTATTTTCCCGGACAATTTTGACTTGATGGGAGAAAAAGGGATGTTTTGAGTCCCCTAATTGCACCTCGGTTTTGCCGCCGTTTAAGGCCGCAACAATGCTGGCCGCACTTTCCGGGGTGACTTCTTCGTATAAGAGATCCTGGGGATCCACTTCCACCAACGGACCGCGACCACAAAAACCCATACAACCGACCCCGACCACTTCGACTTTATCCTCTAGGTCTGCTTCTTTGACGGCAGTGGCGAGGTTTTTTTTGATTTGGAGGGAGTTAGCAGCTTGGCAACCGGTGGAAGTGCAACAATGCACCCGGATGCTTTTTTGTCTAGTTTTTTCTTTCTCGGCCACTGCCAATAATTCTTGTAAGTCCATATTCTTCTCAATCCACTAGAGTGAAAAATTACTGGGAGAAACTCTGTAGTTTCGCTAAGACAGTTTCCGAATCTTGTTTAGGGGCCACGACTCCATCGAAGACCACGGCCGGCGCAATCCCACAGGCCCCGATACAACGGGCCGACACTAGGGAAATTTCTCCATCGGCGGTGGTTTCTCCCACTTTGACATCAAAGGTGTTTTCGATGTCTTCGAGGATTTTGCCGCTGCCTTTGACATAACAAGCAGTCCCCATACAGACGATACAGGTGTGTTTTCCCGCCGGTTTCAGGGAAAAGAGATGGTAGAAGGTTGCTACCCCATAGACGCGACTGAGGGGCAGTTTTAGCGCCCGGGCAACGTAGAGGAGAACATCTTCTTCTAGGAATCCAAAGGCTTCTTGAGCTTTGTGCAGGACTTCAATCAGGGCTGATTGATTATATCCTGCCCGCTTCATGGTAATGTCGAGGACTTTGAAGCGTTTATCGCCACTGGGATGCTCTTTTTTCTCCGTTTGACGAGGATTGGCAGTTTGCATAAATCTGAACCAAATAAATTTTAGGGGCGATGACGGGAAAAAGATGGAGAGTTGTCGGTTTTCCTTGGTCATCTCCCTGCTTTTATTCTGACACTGGCTCCGGAGGGCGATCGATAACTTTATCTTTCCTTTAGTTATTGGGGGATAGGGGATTTTTCAGTTATCAGTGACCGGTCAGGGATTTAGGAGATCGGGAATGGGGTAAAAAGCCGCCCCTTGCCAGAGTGCCTCTCTCAAAAATAGCAAAATTCTGCACGACTACTTCATTGATCAAGTGGTTCAAGGCAAGTTTGTCAACCCTGCTGAAGCTAATTTTTTTTAAGCCACTTCCCTAACCTGTTTCAGATGAATATAAGAAAGGCAATCGCACTCGATAAGATAAGAAGATGATACTTATTGAAGAATAAAGCTATATCCTCCATCAAAATGAACCCACCTAGAAAACGGGTTTCTTGAAGAAACCCGTTTTCTGGACTTTAAGACAAAAAAACGTTTCGCTGACAAACTCTATTCAGTTATCAGTTACCAGTTATCAGTTATCAGTGACTAATTGGAAGCAAGTAGTAATCCTTTTGCTATAATCGTCGTGGCACACCTGAAAACAAAAGCGACTACTGGGAAGCTGCCACCAACGGGAACAGTGGAAGTGGAAGTTAATCAGGGGATTGTATGAAAAGTATTTCGAGAGGGAACAGATAATTAAGCTGTTTGAAATCATTGACAATATGATGCTTTATCCACTGAATTACATTCAAGTTTAGAGAGTAAAATTAAACAATTTGAGGAGGAAAAAACCATGCCTTTAATAAGTAATATGGAGTTACGGGGAATAGACGTGGCAAGAAAATTGGCGAGGAAATTGGGGCTTGACAAACTGGGGGTAATTTTGTAATAAGCTAAACGGCTTTTACTTCGGATCACCGATATAGACTCCAAAAGGGTTATAGCTATTGGATCATGCAGGTTAAGCGCCGTTTAGCTTATCAGTTACCAGTTATCATTTATCAGTGACTACTTATCTGTTGCCAAAGCAGACTTGTCAGAATATAGTATGGAAAACAAGCATAATCTTGGCGAAACTATGTATCATCAACGACTAGCTAGACCTGAAGATGCAATAGCGATCTCTCCTCTTTGGCGAGATTTTGCTCAAAGGCGATCGCAAGCTGATCCCTCGATGAATCTGAAACCTGATTTTGACTATTGGGACTTAAACGCTCAACAAAAGTCCAATCGAGTATAATCGTTACAGAGTAAGCACTTTACGTTGAGAAATCGGCGATGAAAGAGACAACCCCAGCCGCGATGCCTCCCTGCTTTGACCGATGGTGTCGGCGGTTTGAC
>NZ_JADBRW010000124.1:0-5474 GCF_020247025.1 Microcystis sp. M109S1 | reverse complement strand
CGAGTCGGAAAGCCAATTCTTTGATTTCGATTGACTTGAATTGATAATTTTGCGCTAGATTGGGAGATTCTCCTAGCAGTTGAAAGAGAAGTTCGGGAAAGACTTGAAATAGGGTATAAAAGATTTTATCGGTTTTCATTACTCCTTCTTTGGTCGTCAAGTCAATAGTTTTTTTATGAATTTTCGTGAAGTTTTTGTTAAATTTAGATTACTCTAACTAGATTAATTTTTGATCCTTGCTATTCCTAATTGCAAAACCTCTAAAACCTTGGCTAAATCACCAGCTAATAAAGCATCTCTATCTAACCATAATCCAGGGAATATCTGAGAACAAATTATCCCTTCTGAGCTCGGTTCAAGTTTAATATATTCTTCATTGGTTAATCTAAACCAATCAAATTCTCCATCGTCAACTCGCCAGACTAGATATTCTTGCACTTGGTTACGGCGATAAACCTTAAGTTTTTGATGTAAGTCAAGGGAGACGGTACTCGCTGCAATTTCGACGATTAACTCTGGCGCACCTTCGACATAACCATCCTCACTAATCGTTGATTGTCCACCATTTTTAATTCTTAATAGTGCATCGGGTTGAGGTTCATTGTCCGCATCAAGACGAACCGTACAATTATCCCCTAATTGCAGATTGGGGGTAAAGGCTTTATACACACTTAGCCAACCTATAATATCAGCATGGGGTTCACCATGGTTCTTAATTCTGAGGGGAGAAGCCATAATATAAACAATTCCTTCAATGAGTTCTGCTTTTTTCAGATTTGGCATGGCATTATATCTACGCTCAAATTCACGACGAGTGAGCTTGTCCCCATTTTCTAGGCGTGGAATGGTTAATTGAGGAGAAATCGTTGTAGTTGCTATCATCTTGGTATTTCCTGTCGTCAAAAAATGGGTAATTCTAAAGTAAATCCGGGTAAAACGCTCTCCCCAGATAAGGTGGTTGGTAATGAGACGATTTCTACTTCCTGATTTTGGCGATAGATGGCTACCTGTTGACTAATGGGATCAATTAACCAACCCAATCTTAAGCCACTATCAAGATATTCCTGCATTTTTGCTTGTAGTTGACTTAAAGAATCAGTGCGCGACCTTAATTCTATCACAAAATCAGGACAAATTCTCGCAAATTTTTCTTGTTCTTCTCGGGGTAAAGCTTCCCAGCGTTCATTAGCAATCCAAGCAACATCAGGGGAACGTTTACCACCCTTGGGTAAGGTAAATATAGTGGAAGAACTAAAGACTTTACCGAGTTTTGTTTGACGATTCCAAATAACCAAATCGGCGTTCAAATCTGATTCTCGATTTCCACTAATAGCACCAACAGGCGGCATAATGATTAATTCTCCTTCGGCATTTTGTTCAATTCGCCAATCGTCGTTATTATGGCAAAGTTGATAAAATTGCTCATCGCTTAAATTGACGGATTTTAAGTTTAAGATCATCGGTTCGACGGTAATCATGGGGGTTAATTTGCCTAATTAAATACTTGAGAAACTTTTAAATTGAGTTGACTAAATATAGCAGATATTACTAAGTCATCATTGCTAAGATTACCAACCTTTGTGTAAGTATCTACTCTTAATTCTAAGACTAAAATGGTTTGAGCTTGAGGATAACCTATCCAGTATTTGGGAATCCCACAATCTTGATATTGAATTCTTTTAGCGATGTAATCTCTCTCTCTTTGAATTTCCCCTGGACTAACCACTTCAATGACTAATAAGGGGGGTAACATGGAAAGAAGAATCGTATTTCTCTGGGAGAGTAATTGAATATGTTCTTCTCGAATAATGGTTAAGTCAGGATAACGGTTTTTCGGTTCGCCTCTCACTTCTAATTCTAAACCATGTCCTCTCCTATCCATGTCCTATGTCCTCTGACTCTCCGATGTCCAACAAGTGAGGCAAATGTGAGAAAAAGAAAGTTAGCGATTTGAAAGTTAAGTCCTGATTCTGGTGGCAATTCTACCAATTTTTCGTTAAATAATTCAGATGATTCCTCTGAATTATCCTCATATTGTAGATATTCGGCAAAGGTTTGAAAGCGGGGTTTTGTTATTAACATAAAATTTACTCCGTTTTCAAGAATTTAAATATGCCCAGAAAACCTCGAAATTTACAAGCTGGTTATTCCTACCACGTCACCACACGCTGCAATAACCGAGAGTTCAAACTATCCAAGCGGGAATGGCGGGAGGTATTTCTTTATGCCATCAAGAAGGCTTTAGACAAACACCAGTTTAAGCTTTATGCTCTCTGTATCATGTCTAATCATCTCCATTATCTGATCGAACCTGCCCAACCAGAAGATTTACCCAAAATTATGCACTTTCTCAACTGGTACACGGCGATGTGATCCCCCCGCCTTCGGCTTCCCCCGTCGTGCGTTTCATTTTTGAGTCAAGACTTAAATTTAGCGGCGTGATTGCTCTAAAATAGGGTCATCGCTTGATCAGTATATAGCAATGACCTTAATCGCTGTCATCGATTATGACATGGGAAATCTGCACTCTGCCTGTAAAGGACTGGAAACCGTGGGTGCAGTGCCGAAAATTACCGATTCTCCCCTCGATCTCGAAAAAGCTGACGCTATTGTGTTACCCGGAGTCGGTTCTTTTGATCCTGCTCTCCGGCAAATTCGCAGCCGTCATCTAGAAAAACCGATCAAAGCGGCGATCGCTAATGGTAAACCCTTTCTCGGTATCTGTCTCGGTTTACAAATTCTCTTTGAGACATCGGAGGAAGGTCAAGAGGCGGGTTTAGGGATTATTCCGGGGACAGTGCGCCGTTTTCGCTCGGAACCTGGCATTACCATTCCCCACATGGGTTGGAATCAATTAAACTTCACCCAGCCGGATCATGCTCTTTGGCAGGGATTACCCCCGCATCCTCACGTCTATTTTGTCCATTCCTATTATGTCGATCCCCTTGATAGTCATGTAACTGCTGCCACCGTCACCCACGGCAGTCAAACGGTGACGGCAGCGATCGCTCGTGATCGTTTGGTAGCGGTGCAGTTTCACCCGGAAAAATCCTCGACTAATGGCTTAAAAATTCTGGCTAACTTTGTTGAACAGGTGCAAAAATTAGCTTTAGTCTCCTAAATAAGCCTTTAAAACCCGCTCGTTTTTTTGGATTTCGCTGGGAATACCATCGGCTAAATTTGTCCCTTCTGCTAATACCCAAACGTGGTGACAAAGGGACATAATCACATCCATATTATGCTCGATAATTAAAAAGGTAATTCCCTGACGATTCCATTCGATAATATGGTCGCTGATTTGAGCGATTAAAGTGGGGTTAACTCCGGCGGCTGGTTCATCTAATAAAATTAATTTTGGCTTGGTCATTAGCACTCGGCCAATCTCTAATAATTTACGCTGTCCTCCCGATAAAGCTCCCGCATAATCCTGCGCTTTCTCCCCCAGACCAATCGAATCTAATATGTCCAAAGCTTTGGCACGATTTTCCTGTTCCTGTTGGCGAATTTTTGCCCCCTGAAACCAGACTTTGAGAAAATTTTCTCCCGTTTGCCCCGGACTAGCTAAGAGCATATTTTCTAACACCGTTAATCGGGATAATACCCTTGCTACTTGAAAAGTTCTCACACATCCTTTCAGGGCAATTTGATAGGGAGGCAGCTGATGAATGGGCTGACCATCAAGAAAAACTTCTCCTTTATCTGGGCGAATAAAATTAGATAAAAGGTTAAAAAGTGTGGTTTTGCCGGCCCCATTTGGACCGATTAACCCAGTGATGCTGCCCTGCGGCACATCCAAATAAGCATTATTGACGGCGCGAATGCCCCCAAAACTTTTCGATAATCCTTTGGCAGAAAGTAACATAATTGATCAGATAAACATCAGTTATCAGTAAACATTAAACAGTAATCAGTGAAAAGACAGTAAGTAGTCGTGGGAAATAAATTTCTTAGTTGAGACAGGCAATAGGCACTCTTGCAATAGGCAATAGGGTTATTTAAATGTGTAATTAATTTTGCTTAAGTCCTTAGAAAACTGCTATTTAATACTGCTCACTTAATATTCAAATCTAATCACTGATGACTGATAACTGATGACTGATAACTGATGACTGATAACTGATGACTGATGACTGATAACTGATAACTGATAACTGATAACTGATAACTGAAATTATTTTCCCAAAGTTAACTCCTCTTTTTTGCCGAGGATACCCTGGGGTCGCCAGATCATTAAAACCATGAGCAGCAGACCGATAATCATAATCCGTAAAGCCCCTAATTGGCTATCATTAAAAATATCTAATTGGGGCAGAATAAAGCGAGTCAGGGAATCGTAAGCCCAGAAAATTACTGCTCCTAGTAAGGTGCCGGCATTGCTACCAGAGCCACCGAGAATAATAATAATCCAAGCGTTAAAAGTCAATAATGGTTCAAAATTAGTCGGGTAAATAGTGGTTAATTGCCATGCTAAAAAAGCCCCAGCTAAACCAGCGATCGCACCGCCCAACATCAAAGATTGTAACTTATACCAAAAGACATTTTTTCCTAAAGCCCGGGGAATTTCTTCATCTTCCCGGATAGCTTTGAGGATGCGTCCCCAAGGCGATCGCAAAAGTAATTCTAAACCAGTATAAACGAGAGCGAGGAGGACTAAAACTACCACCATCAGCCCCGCTTTGTAATTATAGTCATTCAAGGCAATTACACCGTTTATATACAGAAAAAGCAGGATTATCGCCCCTAACGACCCCCAAAAGATTAAAGGTCTCTTTTGCGTCGGTTGATAGCTTTTACCGCTAATTTGCCCCGCTTCGCGCCATTGTCGTTGCAGATTGCGCCCCAATTGCCAGAGAGCAAAGATAGCAAGCAGGGTAAACAGGGCAATAATTAATAATTTGACGGGAAAACTGGGATTTATATCCAAAGGTAGGGGATAACGTTGTAGTCCGAAACTGCCTTTCGTTAACCAATCCTCGTTAAGCACCAGCAAACGAATTAACTCAGACACCCCGATGGTGACAATTGCTAGATAATCGGCTCTTAATCTCAGGGTGGAAAAACCGATGGCCAATCCCAACAATGCCCCTAGGATCGCCCCGACAATGGCGGCAAAAATCATCGGTACACCCTGTAAAGTTAATAAAACCGTTGCATAAGCCCCTAAAGTGGCAAAAGCAACGTGACCAAAGTTAATTAAGCCAGTAAATCCCCATTGTAGATTTAAACCGAGGGCAAAAATCGCATAAATACCCGCCCAAATTGTCAGGGAAACCAAATAATCTGTCATGTTATGGCAATTATCTTAATAGTGAGGTACAAAGTTTTCGGTTTCGGGAGTCAGGAGCCAGAAGTCAGGAGTCAGGAATCAGGAGACGATGCCCAATCCAGTTATACTTCATACTTATGAGAAACGCTATAACTAGGGTCTGCTGAAAAAGTTTTTCGGTGGGGGTTGGGGGTTGGGGGTTGGGGGT
>NZ_JADBRW010000123.1:0-7410 GCF_020247025.1 Microcystis sp. M109S1 | reverse complement strand
ACTCAATTGTCTATCTTTTGGTATTAACCCGTTTGTGCCTTAAGTCCTTCCCTGTATAGATTTCAGCTATTTTTGAGCGTAGGCACTCTCATCGAATTTTATTTTAAGTTAATTATTTGCATAGCAATTACCGAAGAGCCGAAATTTTAGCTAACTTTCAGGAATTAAAAGAGGCGATCGCTACTGGAACAGCCAAAAGGGGGACCGTAGAAGAGTTGATTGCTGATTTGAATGAGGATTAACAATGAATCTAATATAGAGTGAAGGGTTTAAGCGTTCGTTTAAGAAGCTAATCAAGAAAAATCCCCAGTTAAAACCTAAAATTTTCGATGTACTTAGAAAACTGGCTGAAGACCCATTTACACTGTCTTTAAAAAACCATAAGTTAAGTGGTAATTTAGAAGGGTTATGGTCTTGTACTGTGGCTTACGATTGTCGAATTATTGGCGATTTTTAGTTTTTCGGAAAATGGAGAATATTTAGAAGTCATCATCTTGTTAATTGATATTGGTAGTAACGACTAGGTGTACAGAAAATAAGATAGACTGGAAAGTGATCCCGCAGGTTTCTGCGTTGCGGTACGCAGATATTGGGTGCATCCCAGTTAGGAGATTGGGCAAAAACAAGCCCAAAAGTTAGGTTTGGAAGGCAAATCTACCCTCAGTCCGGCGTTAATTAAGGAAGTGCTGTCTGCGTGCTTGTGCCAAAACCTCTTATCAACAGGCCGAAGAAGATTTATAGTCATTTCAGATAAGTCTGATACACTCTAGACTGGTTAAACCCTTATGAACTCTGGCATTGCTATTCTCAATCTTAATTGAAATGACTATATTCGATCTCTCGGAGCATCAAGATAAGCTAAGACGCATTTTAAGCGTTTATAGGTCAGTACGAATGCTACGATAGCGTTGGGTGAGGATGCGAAGTCGGTCCTTGAATTGATCAGAGAAAAGGAGTTTAAAGGATGAAAATGACTTATCTGGAAGCTACTGCCAAATTTTACAGGGAAGTAGCCCAAACTCCCGAAGTGGGGCTATGTTGTGTCCAAAGCAGTCCTTTGCAACTACCGGGGTTAAAAATCCCTGCCATTATGCAGGAGATGAACTATGGTTGTGGCACGACGGTGCAGGCCAATGAATTAGGCAATTCTCCCAGGGTTTTGTATGTGGGTGTGGGTGGTGGTTTAGAAGCACTGCAATTCGCCTATTTTTCCCGTCGTCCAGGGGGAGTCATTGTGGTGGATCCAGTGCCAGAAATGCGTTGGGCAGCCCAAAGAAATCTCAGCGAAGCGCTGCTGGAAAATCCCTGGTTTAGTCTCGATTTTGTGGAAATTAGAGATGGTTCTGCCTTTGAATTGCCGGTGGAGGATGCCTCCGTCGATGTAGTGGCGCAGAATTGTCTTTTTAATATCTTTAAACCAGCCGATTTACAGTTAGCTTTACGGGAAGCTTTTCGCGTCTTAAAACCGGGAGGACGTTTACTGATGAGCGATCCGATCGCCACTCGTCCCATTCCCGAACATTTGCAAGAAGATCAGCGTTTACGCGCTATGTGTCTATCGGGGGCCTTGACCTACGAGGATTATATTAAACAGCTGATCGCTGCTGGTTTTGGTCAGGTAGAAATTCGGGCCCGTCGTCCCTATCGTTTACTGGACTGTCAGAGTTATAATTTAGCCGAGCCGCTCCTATTAGAAAGTTTGGATTCCGTTGCTTTTAAAGTAGCTATTCCCGAAGATGGTGCCTGTATTTTTACGGGCAAAACTGCTATTTATACTGGTACGGAAGCAATTTTCGATGATGGTGTCGGGCATATTTTATCCAAAGGATTACCAGTGTCCGTCTGTGATAAAACTGCGGGCAACTTAGCTCGTTTCTCTCCCCAAGATATAATCATCACCGAGTCCACTTGGCACTATAATGGGGGCGGTTGCTGTTAAAAAAGTAGCGTCGAGACAAGTTCGATACCTCAGTTATCAGTTATCATTGATTAGTGATTGGTCACTGTTTACTGTTTACTAATTACTGTTTACTGTTTACTCTCCCATGACTCCTTTTGTTGAGAAACTAAAAACTCCTTTAACTAAGCAAAAAATCTCGGTTCTGCAAATTAATTTGGGGAAAAGATGTAACCTTGCCTGTAGCCATTGTCATGTGGAAGCTAGTCCAGGTCGCTCCGAAGAAATGACTCCAGAAGTGTGCGAACAAATTATCGAACTGATCGAAAGATTTCCCCAAATTAAAACCGTCGATCTGACCGGCGGCGCTCCGGAAATGCTCTACGGTTTTAAGCCAATTGTGGAAACCTCTAGAAAAGCTGGAAAAGAGGTAATTGTGCGCTCAAATTTAACTATTTATTTCGAGAAAGGATTTACTGATATTCCTGAATATTGCGCTGGCCATCAGTTGCGGGTGGTGGCTTCTTTACCCTGTTATCTTGCCGATAATGTGGATAAAATGCGCGGTATGGGAGTCTATGATCGATCAATCGCCGCTTTACAATGGTTAAACCGTCTCGGCTACGCTCAAGAGCCGAATTTGATTGTGGATTTAGTCTATAATCCCCAGATTCCTAAGTCAGAGAATTTTTCTCTCACACCAGATCAGGTATCCCTGACACGGGATTACAAAAAGTTCTTGCAAGAACATTTTAATATTTCTTTTAACAATCTGTTTACTATCACTAACCTACCCGTCGGCAGGACACGCTTCCATCTGGAACACCGGCAACTCTATCAACCCTATCTTCAATTCCTCGAAGACCATTTTAATGGCGATACTGTCGAGCATTTGATGTGTCGTAATCAGCTTTCGATCGATTATTTGGGTAATATCTATGACTGCGATTTTAATCAGATGGAAGATCTGGTCGCTTGCACCAGTCAAGGCCAAAAATTAACCCTGCCAGATTTATTACAAGCGGGTACTTTAGAGCTAATTGCAGAGGTACAAACCGCTTCCTATTGCTACGGTTGCACTGCCGGCAGCGGTTCCAGTTGTGGGGGAGCTTTGATTTCAAGCTGAACAAGTGTACTGGATTGACACCGCGTCTCGGAAAATTTAGTACAAATGCTCGGACTCTGGTGCTGTCTTAACGGGGTAGGGTGTGGGGTGTGGGGTTTTACCGATTTTCAGGGGGTCAATTAGCCAATTTTCAGGGAAAAAGTCCCTGAATTCTCCCCCCGATCACTCCAATCGCTGGCACTTTTTAGTCAAAAGTTTGGCCGATGATTAGGGACCGGAAAAAACCGCCGATTCGATATCTTGGCGACTAAGGGAGTATTTAAAAGCGCGATTGATGTCACTGCCGTCATTTGCTGCCCGAAAGTAACGAACGGTTATTTCTTCGATATCGAGGCAGATTTCCGCTTTCCATGTTGGTTTTTCGACGATCCAACAGTGGATATTCTCGGTATTTTTCCGACAACCTAATTTAACTAGCCATGCTTCGATCGCCGGTAAGGGATGATTATAGAGGGGAGTATCGGCAGTGGGAATCTTCATCGCATCTAAATCAAAAATAATTGGGCTACAGTGACGGCATTCTCTCCTCGAAGCATAGCAATAATCACCGCTAGTAACAAGCAGCCCAGCAGGGTGAGTGCCAAGATAAACAAAGCAAAAATTTCTCCCGAAGATAGGGGGCGATCGGTAGGATCGAGATAGGCGCTACGATTAGCTATGGGTTCATCGCTATCGGGGATAGTTTGGATGACATTCCAGCGCGAGTAACCTATCTGTAAATCATACAGGGAACGGCGATCGGGATTACTAAGGGTGGCATAAGCTTCGTTAAGACGCTGGAATTTAACCGTTGCCACTTCGGGGCTGAGTTCGGTAGTATCGGGATGGTATCTTTTGCTTAGTTCCCGATAGGCGCGTCGCACTTCGATCACCGAGGCGCTCGGATGTAGCCCTAGAATGGCATAATAGGTATCGGCAAAGCGCGAGTTAGCGGCAATGACTCGCGAGGTGGTTTGGGAATTATCGCGCTCGAAGGTCACAAGATTTTTTAAACTAAAAATTGTCTTAATATTTTAACCCTGTTGATCATGAAATCTCGTTATCGGCCGCGTCTTCAGATCTGTCTTGTCTTTCTTATTGTTGCTCTGACGAGTTTGTCTCCTTGGCTAACCCCTAGCGCCTATGCGGGGATCGATGATGATCGCCTCGATGGTAATATTTTTGTGGTCTATGCGGGTAATGGTTCCCTCGTACCGCCGCGTTTAAATTTAGCGGAAACTTTTCAACGGAAAATTCCGGCTATTATTGTCTATTATCTGGATGATAGTAGTGATTGTAAGCAATTTGCGGCGATTGTCTCCCGTTTTCAAGAGTTTTACGGTCGCGCCGCCAGTATTATCCCCGTTACTGTCGATTCTATCCCCTTAAAGTCTTCCTATCGTCCCGATGAGCCGGGTTACTATTATCGCGGTGGGGTTCCCCAAACGGTGGTTTTAGACCAACAAGGTAAAGTGGTTTATGATGGTTTGGGCAATGTTAAATATGAAGATGTGGATGATGTCTTAAGAAAGGTTTTTGAGCTTTTGCCTCGATCGCAATCGCTAGAGTTAAAAAGACGCTCTTTTAACGAGTTTAACGCTGAATTGCGCTAGTCACCTCGTTTTTTATCCTCAATTGAACCAAAAATAATCATTTAGAGATGCTGTCAGCAGCGTCTCTATATTGTTCTTAGGAACAATAAAATTATTTACCTGTTGCTTTTATTATCATTTAAGATTTATTTGAACCAATAAATGCTAGACAATTCAGATTTTATCTGAAGTAACATTTGACAAATATTTGCAACAGTGCCAGACTGAAAAAAGTTTGCTAACCTGATTATACTGAGAACAATAATCATTCTTATAGGTGTGAGAGACAGCAATGAAAATCAAGCAAAATTTCCTAACAGCAGCGATATTACTGGGGTTTTCCAGTCCAGTACTGGCTAATAGTCTCGAAAACCTCTCTAGTAACCCCATGGCACAGGTGACGACGGTGAATCAATTGCGGGATGTTTCTCCCACCGCCTGGGCTTTTGAGGCATTAAGAAGTCTCGTGGAGAGGTATGGTTGTATAGTAGGTTATCCTGACCGTACTTTTCGCGGTGAACGCGCTTTAACTCGTTGGGAATTTGCCGCCGGGTTGAATTCCTGCTTAAATACCCTAGAAAGATTGATTCAAGAAGGAGTAGCGGTATTAAAAGAAGATCTAGACAGAATCAAGCGATTAGTCAGCGAATTCGAGACAGAATTAGCGGCCTTAGGGGCTAGGGTTAATAACTTAGAAAATCGAGTCGCTTTTCTGGAAAATAATCAATTTTCCACCACCACTAAATTAACCGGGGAAGTGGTAATGGCATTATATGGGGTAGCCACAGGAGAAAAAAACGGTGGTGAAGGGATTCCCCAAGTACCAGCTTTTGGTTATCGGGCCCGTTTAGAATTAAATACTAGCTTCACAGGCAAAGATTTACTCTATACCCGTTTAGCAACGGGAAATATTGCCGATTTAGCCGATACTACGGGAACTTTTGAAAGTACCTTAGCCTTTACCCAACCCGACGGCAATGATTTATTGCTAGAAGTTTTAAACTACAGTTTCCCCGTAACGGAAAATATCTACCTCTGGTTAGAAGCGACGGGAGGTGCTAAAGATGACTTTACCAATACCCTCAACTTTTTGGATGGAGATGGTGCTAGTGGGGCGCTTTCCGATTTTGGCACCCGCAATCCCCTTTATTTTGCCCCCGGACAAACTGGACTCGGTTTACAGGGTAATTATGGGGCTTTGCAATTCAGCGCCGGTTATCTTGCTGGGGATGCTAACGATCCTAACCCAGGAGCGGGTTTATTTAACGGTTCCTATACTGCCCTAGCGCAGGTGGGTTATGTTCCAGACGAGAATTTTGGCATTGCTTTATCCTACTTTCATGGTTATAACCAATTAGACACGGGGACGGGAAGTCAGCGCTCGAATTTCCGATTTTTCACCGAAGAACTATTCGGGGAGGCTGTCCCGACCATTAATAATAGTTTGGGTTTACAATTTAGTTGGCGAATTGTCGATGGTTTTGTTCTCGGTGGTTGGGGGGGTTACACAAAAGCTATCACCCTTAGCACTTTAAATGGACAAATAGAACGCGGGGATTTAGATATCTGGAATTGGGCGGTAACTTTGGCTTTTCCTGATTTATTTAAGGAAGGAAATACGGCTGGTATTATTGTTGGTATGCAGCCTTGGGTATCTAGTTCTAGTATTAGATTAAATGATGGCAGTTCCACTAATGATCCCGATACTTCCTTTCATATCGAAGGATTTTATGAGTGGAAGCTCACCGATAATATTGCCCTTACTCCAGGGGTAATCGTGATTACTTCTCCTAACTCGAATAACAACAATTCCACCTTAGTTATCGGCACTATCCGCACGACTTTTACTTTCTGATTTGTCTAGGCAGCTGGTCAGAAATAAAGATAAAGTATGACGGGATTTGACATCATCTCTCGACGACCGGCTGCTGTTCCGTCGTTCCCCAGTCTCCTATCGCTTTTAAATAGGATTTAGTATCAGTATAACAGTCAGTCAATTTACCATTCGCCGACGAGAATAAGCAGGGTAATCGCAGGTTATTTTGTATAAATTATAACAGACAAAAATCCCTGACTATTATTTTTAGCAGGTTGAACTAAGAGGAGTTAATCTGAGAGAAAGTAATACTAAATCCGTTGAGTATAGGCTACTTATGAGGACAGGCACTCATGCAAGAGGCACTCATGCAAAAGGGAGAATAAATAGGGTTTGCAGCAAAAAGTTTGTTGGTGGGGTTAGGAGTCGGTCGTCAGGAGTCGGTCGTCAGGAGTCGGGAGTTTCAGGCTTTGTTGCCCTCTCTTTTTTGTACCAACTTATGTACTACAACAAGGATAATGCAAGGTTTTTGATGGTCCCAATCCGATTTTCGCAGCATGAACATCGGATTTTAACAGGTCAAAAGCCTTATTTTAAAAGGGTTTTACCATTATTCAGCAAGCCCTAAATAATCAGTCTTTAATAACCGGATTTAGTATAAGCACAATTTCTAGAAATAGCTCGTCTTCTGAAAAGCCTCTGGCTCTTACTAAGCTAAACGGCTTTTACTTCGGATCACCGATATAGACTCCAAAAGGGTTATAGCTATTGGATCATGCAGGTTAAGCGCCGTTTAGCTTAGGTCTTCTGAAATCACCAGCAGGGCGGCTCTTGGGGAGCATCTCACCTTTGCAATAAGTAGGGTCTGCTGAATAAAGCTAAAAACCTTACAGGAAAAGGCTTTTAGCTTGATTGAGAGTCGCTCAGGTGCCCCTGAATCTGCTAAAATCGCTTAAAACCCTTGCATCTTCTCTACCTAGTACTAATGTATCGCAAGATT
>NZ_JADBRW010000122.1:0-30519 GCF_020247025.1 Microcystis sp. M109S1 | reverse complement strand
TGTTCGGGTGTGGGGTAAAATCGAAACGAGTAGGCTTTTTCCATGTCTCACATTTTAGCATATATTTGGTAAATGCGCTAGTATTTAACGGTAAAGCCGTCGTAGAACGACGGGGTTTCAGACCCAAAATTTTCGATGATTGATCTACACACCAATCGAGAATCAAGGCAGCTTTGAGCGAGTAGTTAATCAAAAAAGTAGTTGACTGGAACGGGGCTTAATATGCTATTATCCTTAACCATTGACTTTTCAGCCATAAACGGCTAAAGGATCGGGTTTTTCCCCTTATTTCATCCTACCATATTCGCTGTTTTTTGTCTAAGAAAAGCAGCGCATTCGACGTGGGGAGTTTGGGGAAAGAAATCGGCGGTTTGCACTTCTAGTAGTTGATAATCGCCTGTTTGACAGAGATATTGCAAGTCTCTGGCTAAAGTTGCACTTTGACAACTGATATAAACAATGCGTTGACTTTGCAGCTGTAACAGACTATCGAGGACAGATCGATCGCAACCTTTGCGGGGCGGATCGAGTAGAATAATGTCGGGTTTAACTGTCAGTTGCGGTAAAGTTTTTTCTACTGCCCCCAAAATAAAAGTTGTGTTGGTAATATTATTTAATTGGGCGTTAATCTTGGCTCGATCGAGGGAAAAGCTATAGGATTCTAGTCCAATCACCTCTTTAACCCGTTTAGCGAGGGGTAAAGTAAAAGTACCGATGCCACAGTAGGCATCAATAAGAATTTCTTCACCTTTAAGGTCTAATTTCTGACAAATAACCGCAAATAAGGCTTCAGCAGCCTCTGTATTAACCTGAAAAAAGGTATCGGCAGCCAATTGATAGGTTAATCCGGCGAACTTTTCGGTAATATAGTCCCTTCCGGCGATAGTTGTGGTCTGACTGCCAAAAATAGCATTACCTCGATCGGGGTTATAATTGACGGTTACACCGACTAAATAGCCGTATTTTGCCAGCCATTGCTGCGCCTGTGCCTCAATTCCCTGTAAATTATTATCGGTACTAATCAGGGTTAATAAAATTTCTCCCGTGTGGCGGCCAATTCTTAGGGATAAATGGCGTAATTGTCCTTGATGGGTCTTTTCATCGTAAATTGACCAGCCTTGCTCCTGAATGTCCTGTTTTATCTCTGCTAGAAACGGATTTAAAGCCTGATCTTGAATCGGACATTGATTGAGATTAATCAGATGATGGCTGCTGCGACGATAATAACCCGCTTGCACATTGCCGGTGGTGGAAAATCCGAGGGGATAGGTAGCTTTATTGCGATAAGCGAGGGGAGAATTACCGGTGAGGGGAGGATAAACCAAAGGCTCGGTAAAACCGCCAATTCTGGTTAATACCTCTTGTACTTGCTCTTTTTTGACCAGGCGCTGAAATTGATCCTCGATGTGTTGCCATTGACAGCCACCACATTTATCGGCGACAATGCAGCGGGGACGGATACGATGGGGAGAAGCCTGTAAAATAGTTTGTAGTTTGCCGATCGCATGACTTTTTTTGATATAGGTGATGCGAGTTTGAATGCGATCGCCAATGACCGTATCCGGCACAAAAATCACCTGTCCTCGGTATTTTCCCACACCTTCGCCCGTATGGTTGAGGTCGGTAATCTCGATCTCGATTAAATCACCTTGTTGCATAGTTAGGGAAACCAGTTTTCATCCAGGGTTTCTGCTGGGGTAATAATGACTTCTATAGGAATTTCTTGCTTGCTCAATTTCGAGACTATTTGCCTAGCTTTTCCATAACAAGAATCGAAAATTTCGAGGAGATAAGGTTTTAAACTAGGACTGTCTTCCAGCAGATCGGCAATTTGAACTCGGAAATTAATAATTGCCGCTTCCCATTTATTCGCATTATACTCTCTTTCCGTCTGCCAATAAACTAACTTGAGCAGATGCGCTAATAATTGAATTAACAAACTTTTGAGAGCGTGTCGATTATTTTTTCCCATACTTGCTAATTCCTCGATCAGATTAGTCCAGTCAACCGAGGCAAAATCCTCCTGTCGTAATTGGTTAACGGTTGTCTCGATCCATAGCTGAAAATCTCGATCGTATAAGCTGATCTTCGAGATCGGTATTTGAGCGGTCATGGGAGGTAAACAGTAAAAACAATCCAACTCTATTCTACAATCAAAAATTAATTTTTCTAAAATCCTAGATCGGCTTTAGCAATTTTGGCTGCCGCTAATACTTCCTCATCGGGTAATTCTCGCCAGTCGGTCGCACCTATTTCAGCATAGAATTTTTGATCGTAGGCGCGAGTACGAATTACTACCGGCATAGGGACCGCATGACCTAAAACTAAAGCTTGTTGTTTTGAGTCTAATTTCGCTAAAACCGAACGCAAACTCCCCCCCCCAGAAACCCCTGTAAATATGGCTTCTATGTCCTTTTCATCGTTTAATAAACAGGTGATTCTTGTCCCTACCTGAGACATGACTTCGTTATCAATTCCTGAAGGTCTTTGGTCAACAATTAAGAGAGTAACAAAGTATTTTCGCATCTCTCTGGCGATGGTTCCAAAAATAGTTTGATGTACCACGGCAGAATCGAGAAATCGATGAGCTTCTTCAATGGTAATCACTAACTGTTGCGGCCGATCAACGGGGTTTTTGGTTTGTAAAAAATATTCAGCTTTTTTAACATAATTAGCATGAATCCGACGGGTGATCATATTGGTGGCTAACATATAGGAAAGCATATTACTTTGGGAGCCAAATTCAATGACAACGTGCTTACCTGCATCTAAAGCTTGTAAAACCTGATCGATATAATTGTGGGGACAAACAGTTTTTAAATATTTCAAACTATCTAGACGCATTAATTTTCTCTGGAGGGACATAATTGATCCCGCATGGCCCTGTTTTTCTGTACAGAAGATTTTAATGTCCTCGTTACTCATATTTAATAACTGAACGATCCAAGATTCTCCATACTCGTTATAGAGAATATTGGCATTATCTAAACTAGCTTCCGAGATGCCTAATTCCCGACCGATTAAACGAATATCCTCGATTTCAATCTGATTATAACTTAAGAATAATTCCTGCGCTCCTCGTACTCCCCGGCGTTTGGTAGAATCGGGATCGAGGGTATAAATTTCCACCTGTCCGGGGAATAATTGAGATAATCCTTTCACCGTAGAAACATCCTTCCCTTCTTTCATCGCTTCCCAACCGTATTCCGAGTGCATATCAAACATGAGGTTAACCCCTGCTTGTTTGCGAATAATGCCCGAAATTAGTAATCTGGTTAAAAAGGATTTTCCTGTCCCCGATTTGCCAAAAACACCGTTACTACGTTCCACAAAGCGATCGAGATTAATACATATTGGCACGTCCATGTCAAGGGGTTGACCAATGGCAAAATTCTTTCTGGTGGGGTCATCTTCCCAACCGAAAACCATGCGAAAATCCTGCTCACAAGCTTCATAAACTTGGCTAAAATGAGACGGAATAGTTTTAACTGGCAGTAATTCTAAATCGGCGCTAGTTTGGGGTTGAAAAGAGCCTAAAGAAGTGTCGGAAACTGCGGGGGAATTACCTTCAGTTGGAGTAAACATGAGCATAGGTGATAGTTCAATAGTACCATAAGTACCGCTACCCGCCAAAACATCGCGCATAAAACTATCATCGGGATGGGGAGGATTCGCGATAATCCGGGGACTGGAGTTACCCAGGGAGACATCGGTGAGGAGACAGAAAAAACGCGATCGAGTGCCTTGCACAACCAAAAACTTACCGACGCGCATATCTTCCACGGAAATATCCGGATAAAGACGGATTTCTAAACCTTCACTCAGGGAACCTTGAATAACCGATCCGAGGGGTTGTTCACTCATGCTAACCTTGATTTGTGGCGATTAATTATGAATTATGAATTATGAATGAGGAAGTGTTTTCAGTGATCAGTAAACAGTGAACTTAAAACTCAAATCTGATAACTGATAACTGATAACTGATAACTGATTCAAGTCGGTTAATTTTTTTTCGGTCTATCCTGTCTAAAAATGAGGGGTTCGCAGGCAGGCACGGATTTCCATTATGAATACAAGTATATGTCAAGTGGCGGGGTTTTGTCAAGGGGTTTAAGAAAAAAAATCCGGTTTATGAACGGGAAGCAAGGAAATAGCCAAGGGAGAAGAGAATGCCACTAAAAAAGTGAAGATTAACCGCTATAAACTTGCAGTTACTGACTAGCTGAGGTTGGTCGTGATTTTGGTTAACGTGGCGGACTAATTGCCAAGCGAAAGGGAGACTAAGGAAGATTAAAAGAGTGAGAGGGGGATAAACTTGCAGCAGGACAAAAACTACCGTTAAAACGTAAACGAGAACCGTCACTACGGTTAAAACTCTAGAACCTTTTAAAGTACCCAAACGGGCAATAGGTGATTTTTTACCTGCTTTGAGATCATCGGCGACTTGATGGAAATGGGAACAAAAAAGGATGATAGAAGTGGTAATCCCGATAATAATTGAAGCCGCTAGACTAGAGAGAGAAAAAGCACCGACTTGGGAATAGTAGGCAGCGGCAATCGCCAAGGGTCCAAAAGTAAAAAAACAGATAATTTCACCTAATCCTTGATAACCGAGACGGAAGGGAGGACCTTGATAGGTATAGCCCAAAAAACAGCAGAGGGCGATTAATTCTAGGAGCATCCAATCGCCTCGCCCATAACTAATGGCAAAAATACCGGCGATGCCTAATAATAGAAAAAGATTACTCAGCCAGAAAATCAAAGATTTGTTACCGGTTAAATTAACAATCGAATGGGCTTTATTGACATCGATCCCGGTATCGGCATCAAAAACATCATTACTGAGATTTAACCAAGCGAGAATTAAAATAGCTGAGAGGATAAAAGTGGCAAAAATCGGGGGAGAAAATAGACCTGTTTCCTGATAAGCGATCGCTGTTCCCAGAATAATCGGTATAATTGCCACACTATACATTGGTGGTTTAATGGCTGCTAACCAGAGTTTTTTGGGCGAGGGAGTGGTGACAGTATCGGTGGTCATAGTTAAATAGGGTTTGCGGCAAAAAGTTTTTCCTAGGAGTAGGGTGTAGGGTGTGGGTTTATACCCATTTTTAGGTGGTCAATTACCTAATTTTCAGGGAAAAAGTCCTTGAATTTCCCCCCCGATAACTCCAATGGCCGGCACTTTTTGATTTCAAAAAGGCCTAAAGATATTATCCAACAAGGTTTTTAGATTTATTCAGCAAACCCTAGATAGTTCCTCAAAATTGAGATGCGCCCAACCGGACAGGGCCCGTTTTAGTGTTAAACCGAAATTTTCGCTAATCTCGCCCTGAGCTTAGTCGAAGGGTTAGACTTTGGTTTTGGCTTTTTCTGGCAGTTTACCACGGGTAGCGGCACCAGCTAAACCCAGACCTGATCAACCGATAGCAGTCATAGTTCCGGGTTCAGAGGGGTCAAAAACGGCAAAAATAAGGATTAAATTGCCTAAAATCTGTAAATAGACCATTTAATTGATTATTATTGATTCTTAATTCTCCTGACTACTGACTACTGACGACTGACGACCGACTCCTATTTTGATTTTTACAAGAGGTCTGATCATACCTCGGTTTTAAGGATATTTTACTCAAAAATAGAGATAAATAGACTAAAACCGGGTAAGACATCCTCCCCGCTTAAATTAGCGGGGAGTTCTATAATTTCTACGGGTTGCTGAGGACGATAAATTTCCACTTGTTGTTGTTGAGGATTAACTAGCCAACCTAATCGCAAACCACTGTGGAGATATTCCCGCATTTTAGCTTGAATTTCCGGGAGGGAATCGCTACGGGAGCGCAGTTCAATAACGAAATCGGGGCAAATAGGCGGGAATTTCTCCTGTTCTTCTCGACTCAGAGCTTGCCAACGGGTTAAACTCACCCAAGCGGCATCGGGAGCGCGATCTCCGCCATTCGGTAAACGAAAAATCGTCGCTGAACTAAAGACTTTACCCAATCGGGTTTGATGATTCCACAACCAAAGTAAACCAATAAAATCGGCCTCTCGGTTGCCGCTAATTCCCCCAACAGGTGGCATCACGATTAATTCTCCTTGAACGTTTCTTTCCAGTTGCCAATCTGGGTTAACTTGACAGAGACGGTAAAACTGCTCATCGCTGAGATTGACTGTATCTAAGTTTAAAATCACTGCTGCCATGGCTATATTTCGCCCTAGAAAACACTCTAGTCTTAATTATAGTCAATTAGATTCCCCGCCACAGTGCGATCGCACCGTCTTGATCTCCAGTGACTAACCAACGACCATCTTGACTGGCAACCATCCTTAAGATGACGTTTCCCTTCAGGGTATTCAAGTGCCGACGGGTATTAACATCCCAAAATTTGACGGTTCCATCCCCGGAGGTGCTGGCCAAAACTTTGCCCCCATCGAGCAGGGCCATATCGGTAACAGCGTCGTTATGGGCGAGAATAGTAGTGGTGCCGATGCCGCTTTTCACTTGCCAACCGCGGATCGAACCGTCTTGACTAGCAGTACCGGCGGTATTACCATCCTTGGAAAAAAGCACCCGATAAACGGGGAATAAATTACCCGCATAGGCACGAATAAAGCGACCGGTACTCACTTTCCAGAGTTTAACGAAGCCATCGTAATCGGCGCTAACAATTCCTTCACCATCGGGACTAAATGCGATCGCTTGAATGGGATGATTATGGCCGCGCAGGATTTTTAACAGTTTCCCCGTCTGAAAATCCCAGAGTTTAACTGTACGATCCCAGCTACCCGTGGCCAAGGTTTTACCATCGGGAGAAATAGCGGCATCAGTAACGAGAAAAGCATGGCCGGGATAGGTCATTTCTAATTTTCCCGTGCGCGTATTCCAGCGTTGCACTTTTCCCCCCGCATCGGCAGTTACGAAACTCTCACCATCGGGACTAAATTGGATAGCGTTAACGGTATCACCTAGTTGCCACGTCCTGAGAGGTTTTTGAGTTTTTAGGTCCCATTCCCTAACAGTACCGTCAAAACTACCACTCAGCAGCAGGGAGTTATCGGGACTAATGGCCAAAGCATAGATGGGATCCTGATCGGCTTTTAAAATAGTAACCCGTTCGACCGTCTGCCAAGGCAGGATTTCTGCTAGGGGAGACGCTTGCGGAGTGGTGATTTTCTCTTTTTCCTGATTGACTGCACAACCACTGGATAGCAACAGCAGCAATAATAACGATAACGTCGGTTGATAAAGGGTTATTTTCATAGAATTTTGCCGTTGTCAAAATCAACTTAAACTACTTTAAACTTGAATGGGTAAAATTTGAATAGAATAACGACAACGAGGAACAAGATAAATGACAAATTCTTGATTGGTTGTGTTGGCTTGTTCCAGAACATTCTGTAAATTTTCACCGTGAGCAATCACCCCTTTTTCATTATAAGCGATGTATTTATTCTTATATAAATCAAGCACAGTGTCACGATTTTTGTTTAACCAACGTAACATTTCTTGGGCTTGTTCTTGAGAGATTGAGTCTGTCATAATCTTTCTAGGGAGAGAAGGTTTTGATTAAAAGGAAAGCATCGCTAATCAGTTTATTTTTGTCAATTATAGCTTCAATTTGCTCCGATTGATAACGACCCGCTTCGACTTCTAAAGAAGCCGCATCTAAAGCATTAAGATAAGCATCGTTTAAAGTGTCTGTTAATTCCTCATCACTTAAATAATATCCTGCTGCTTTTCGGCGTTTATTTTGGCGTTGAATTTCTCTAACACTATTGCGAATGGAGACATCCCAAGAACGAGTGGTTCGTTTTTCTGCCTGTTGTTTAATTAAATGAAGTAATAAGATAACAGCATAACTACGAATGGTGCTAATAATCCCATTTTTGCTCATATCTTCAAGTTCTTCTACAATCGCCAGTGAACCTTTAATATCACCTTTTAAGAGCAAAGCTTTTAATTCTAAAAGTTCTTCCATAATCCAATTTATTCCCCGAAATATACCTTAATTATATCTTGCCACAAGTCTCTCTATCCAAAAGCTCATACCTGACTGGGTAGGTGGGTTGGGTTAAATATTCAGATAGACTTAAATTAGATTGAAGGGAAAAACCGAATACCCCCATGGGGTTATGGTGATAAAAAAAATTTATCAATCATTGTAGGATGGGTTAGACGGCACTAAGTATTAACAACGAAGGATGGGTGATCAATCCGTCGTAACCCATCTTCCCAGAATTTGTAACAACTATAAACATTTTGCTCCCAATATCCAAGAAAACCAAGCGAATACTTATCAAACAAAGAATAAGAGAGCCAAAAATTTAATTATTTCTTAATCTATTTTAAGCTTTTCTGTGCTACATTTCCGATTGTTCTCCTAAGAATGGAATTTTCAAAAATGACTCAAAGATTAGCAAAACTAATGATTTTCGGGGGGGGTAAGCATAGCTTATTAAAACTCTCCATTGCTTCCTCTGTCTTTGCGATTAGTGCTTTGATAGTCACCCCTGTACAAGCGACAAATTTGATTCAAAATGGCAGTTTTGAGACGGCTACCGTCAACCTTGGTTCTTTTCTACAACTTGATGCTGTTTCCACAGTAATTACAGGATGGACGGTTAGCCAAGGAACAATCGATTATATAGGTACAGCTTGGCAAGCTTCTGAGGGTGCTAGAAGTCTTGATCTACAGGGACTTGCGAGTGGTGGAATTCAGCAAACATTCAACACAACCATCGGCGAGACTTATCGGGTTACTTTTGACCTGGCCGGTAATCCAGACGGAAATCCTACTATTAAAGAGATGAGAGTGAGTGCAGGAGGAAATTCTGCTGACTTTTCTTTCGACATAACAGGAAAAAGCAATTGAAATATGGGATGGCTATCAAAATCTTGGGATTTTACCGCTAACAGTACAACCACTACCCTTGAGTTTATCGGTTTAGGCAACTCAGATGCGGGAGCTGCTTTGGATAATGTCTCAGTGATAGCTCTTTCCTCTCCTTCTATTCCCGAACCTTCATCAATGCTAGGATTATTGAGTTTAGGAGTATTAGGAATTGGTTCTGCTTTAAAACGTCAATCTTAATCTCTTTTTATCTTTTTAACCCATCTAAACTAGGTGGGTTAAATTGAATATATTGTAGGGGCGAATTGCATTCGCCCTCTTTTAAGTAGGGAGGCACAATTATTTGTAGGATGGGTTAGCGGTAGCGTAACATAATCGGGCGTTGGGTTTCATGCTTCAACCCAACCTACGTTCTTTAAGCTAAAATAGATTGAGTTCGTTGTGATCGATCGATGGGAAAAAAAGAAAAACTGCTAGAAAAGGCCAAAAACTCGCCTCAAGGATTACGTTTTAGCGAATTTGAGAGTTTGCTTAATCTTTGCGGTTGGACTTTTGACCATCAAACAGGAAGTCATCACATTTGGTATTCATCTAAGAGAGTCCGTATATCTATTCAACCGACAAAAAACGGTGAAGCGAAAGCTTATCAAGTTAAACAATTTTTAAAAATACAGGAGGAAGAAAATGAATCGAACAACCGAGGATTTTAACGGTTTTAGCATTAATATCTTCCAAGATGAGGAGGGAGATTGGGTAGCATACTTAGTAGAAATGCCTAGCGTTTCCGCTTTTGCTGATAGCCCCCAAACAGCACTCAATCAATTAATTTTAGCTTGGGAAGGCGTTAAAGAAAGTTATCGTCAACATGGTGAAGAAATTCCTCATTTAGCTATGACAAAAAATTAGGCAAACTGTTGTGTATTTAAACTGAGTCTTGAAAATTTTAGTACAAATGCTCAGACTTTTTTTCCTAACCCCTTACCCCAAATTCTGCTACTCAGATTCAGGTTTCTTAGCGTCTTTTTCTGGGGTATTAGCGGCGGTATTTGGGGCTATTGTCGCAATTTGGGCGGCCATTCTTGTCATTGCTTGACCTTGGGCGAATTCCTGCTGTAGTTGTTCGCTAGAAGAAACCAAACGACTTAAACCTTGAATTAAGCGGATAATTTCCTGACGCAGTTGCGGATTACCGGTAATTTCATCCACATCCGAGGTGATTTTCTGAAGATTGGCAAAAGCAGCGCGAGAGGAGTCGAGGAGTTGCTGTAGGGTGACAACAGTGGCAGGATCGGAGAGATAAGCGGTAAAATTACCCAAATTTTCGCTTAATTTAACAGCATTTGCCGAAATAGTGTTTAAATTCTCAATAATTTGGCTTTTCTGCACTTGCGTCAGGATGGGATCCAAAGCAGCGAGAGTAGTTTGTAGGCGATCGCTAGTAGTTTTGATACTATCGAGAGTGGTAATTAAACGATTTTGATTAGCTGCCAAAAAAACCCGCAGTTCTTCGGTAGTTTGGCCCACCAAAAGCAGCGTTTTTCGGGCCTCCACTAGGGTAGCGTCTAAATTTTTCAGACCGCCACTTCCCTGTAAACTTCTCAGTAAAGTAGTCGCTTCCTGACTCAATCCCCCGACACCGGAAAGATCACTAGAAAGGCGATCGAGGGAACCGGATACTTGGGGTAAGGATTCTAGGGATCTCATCCCCGAATTAAGTTTACCTAGAGTACCGCTGCGACGAACCTCGCTTAAAGCGGTGGTTGCCTCACCACTAAAGCGATCGAGTCCCCCCAAGGCATTGGCAGCGCGTTGGGTAAAGGAACGAAATCCGGCCACCATATCGGGATCACTAACTAGATTAGAAATTCTCAGTAAAGATCTGATCAAGGTATTGACATTTAGCGCCGATTGCCCTTGTAAACGGGAACCGTTACAGATAATCACTTCCCCATTGCAGTTAGGACTCAAAGGGGGTTCTTTAACACCACCGACGGGTAAAGCTTGCAGGGGAGTAATATCGATCGTGGTTTCACCCACTAAACCGGATTGAATGGCTTCGATGAGGGAATTACTGGGAATTAGGCGATCTGCGGGCGAAATCTCCACTTCTACGGCGACTCCCTCGGGTTCTGGGGTAATTGCCGTCACTTGCCCGATTCTCACTCCCCGATAACCGACGCGGGTTCCCACCATCATGCCACCCACATTAGGAAAAAGGAAGGTGACTCGATAACTGCGTCCCCCGAAGCTAAAATTACTTAACCAGGCGATAAACCAGATTAATATTCCCCCCGATGCCAGTAACATTAAACCGATACCACTTTGCCGCAGAGTTGGGGAAATCCCCTGTTGTGAACCGCCAGCTTCCATAAATAATTACTCCTCATCTCTAAAAAGTATCTTACAGGAGAAATCGGGGGATTTCAGCGATCAGTGATTAGTGATCAGATGCGAGTTATCAGTTCACTGATTACTGTTTACTGTTTACTGATCACTGAATTGGTCCGTGGATACTGCCGGTAAAAAATTGCTTGAGTACGGGGATTTCGGAGTGATAAGCCTCTTGAGTCGGTCCAACCCATTGAAATTGACCTTTATAGAGAAAAACGATGCGATCGGTGGTATTTTCGATGGTGCTGTGGACGTGGGTGACAATGAGATGGGCCCCACAGGCTTTTTTGACTTTGAGAAGTTCCATAATTACCGTCTGGATGCGGGTAGAAGCGACGGGATCCAGTCCGGCAGTGGGTTCATCGTAAAGGAGAATGTTCGGTCGATCGGCGGCGATCGAGGGATCGCTGATAATTGCTCTGGCTAAACTGACGCGTTTTCGCATCCCTCCGGATATTTCAGCTGGATAGAGGTCGTAGGAACCGGACATTCCCACTAAATCCAGTTTTTCTTCCACTAAATCCCGGATTTCGGCTCGTTTTAGCTTTGAGTTGCGATAGAGAGCAAAACCGACATTTTCCCCGACGGTGAGGGAGTCAAAAAGGGCTGATTGTTGGAAAACTAGACCAACACCGAGGGGATCTTCCCCTTGTTCTACGGTTCTCTGCCGTTTTGTGCCGTATATGTACACTTCTCCCCGATCAGGGGCCAGTAATCCGGCGACTAGGCGCAAAATCGTCGATTTTCCCGTCCCCGATGGACCGATCACACCGATCGCTTCTCCTTCGTACACTTTCAGATCGACGTTATTTAAGATCACTTTCTTGCCGAAAGCTTTGGTTATTCCCCTTAATTCGACGATCGGTTCGCGCATCACCATCTAGAATATCTTTACAAAAATGCCCTTTTATTGTAGGGCAACGACCCGATCTTTCTTTTTTTTCTTTTCTGGTTTCATGGTTCGCGATTCTATTTGTATTTCGGGAATCTCGCGCAATTCTTCGGCATCTAAACGATATTGTTCGCAGACAAGACTCAGACGAATACCAGAACAGCTAACGGGATTAACTGAATGGGTGAGATCTCCTTGAAAGAGGATCAAGGTGTTAGCACAAGGACGAATCTGGGCCACGGAACGATTGCCTGTTGCTAGTATCAGTTCCCCCCCTTGAATATCTTTAGGAACCTGCACATAAAGGACGCTAACTAGGAGCGGAGGATCGATCGTTTTACAATAGGAGCGCAGAGAGCGATCGATATGGGGATCGACGCGTGAACCGGTTTGTAGGAGTAAGGGATTAAGATAAAAAGCGTTGCAGTCAGCTTGTAAACTGCGATCAAGATAGGGTTTAAAATAGGGAAAAATTCGTTCTACTGCGCTGATTTGTGTGCGTCGAAAAGCGATGGAAAAGCCTTTGGTTTTAACGAAATCTCGATTTAAATTGTTAACTGTGAAGTGGGGACAAGCGAGGATCTGTCCTTGTAGTTCGCTCAGATAACTGGGAGTAAAAGCGTCGGGATATTGGGAATAGTAAGGCACGGATAGAATCGCAACGGGATGGCAATCTTTAGGATAGCTTATTTCTGGGTAAATGAGGGTAATTTCGAGAGGAACTCGGCAATTGTTCTCAAAGTCCGATAATTTGCTCAAGGAAATTTTTAATAAGCTTGATGCTTTCTAATTGGAGGGTTTGCTCGTCTATCCAGCGATTATCCTGTAGGGAAACTTGTAGGGCTTTACCTGGTCTTAATATACTACTTATACTGGATATAATTGCTTTCTTTTCACCTGCTGGTTTTTTAAAATCTTCGAGATCATTTTTAGTTAACTGATTCCTGTCAATACTTTCTATGTAGGTTTGAGAAAGATTGAGTAAATCAGAATAATTTATCCTAGCACATTCAAGGAGAATATTTTCTAAAGTTCCTTGCTCACGATTGTTAGGAGCGATGAAAATACCACAGCGAGGCGAATGATTGTTAACTTGACCAATTTGAGAAGGTGGTAGGAAATTTGGTAACTCAATATCCGATAACTTAGTAATTAGTTTATTGAACCTTTCTTGAGGTGTTTCACTGTAATCAGCATCGGCAAAAATTCCCACACTAAAAAGCTGTGAAGGTTGAATAAACTTGAGACTTTCTTCGATGGTTTGCGCTATGCGTGTATCGCCAATAGCACTATGTACAGCGATTGATAATTGCTCATTCTGAACAAAATATGGCACTGGCACTCGTTTGGTTAAATCATCATCTACTGGATAATTTTTCGGGATAAGTGTTTCCCAAAATTTATCCAATGAAGATAAAAACCTAACTCGCTTTAAGCCATAAAATTTAAGTAAACCAATTAAGAATTCGACATCCTGCGGACTTTCGACAACAATATAGCAGTATCTCACCATCTCTACCTCACATCTAACCCGCGTTCCCAACGCAATCTATGCAATAAATCGCCCGAAAATCTTTGAGGTTTTTCCCTTGGAGAATTTAACCGAAAAGCTACCATGTCTTCTATGGCCTTTTCTGACTGTAGCATGGCATCAACTGCTTCTAAACTATGGGTAGTTACAAAAAGTTGAATTCTTCTTTGATTACAGGTGTTAATTAACCAAGAAAATACACTACTTAGGGCTGAAATATGAATAGATGTCTCGATTTCATCAATTAGAAGTACCCCATCGGTAATTGTCAACAAACTAAGCACCATAACTAAGGTTCTTTTAAATCCGTCACCAAACACATAGAGAGGAGCAAAACCAAGCTGTTTATGTTCTATATAAAGAGTTGGTTTATTGTTGGGTGAAAGTATTTGTATGTCGGTGATTTCCTCGTCAAATAACCGAATTAAATCTAGGATGTCATCTTTGTTATTTTCTTCCTTTAGAATGATTTTGGATAGTCTATCTAGAATTGGTTCCGAGGACAAATAAGCAGGAAATATGGTGGCATTTTCCACCAGTATTTTTTGTCGTCTCCTTTGAATAAAACGCTCTTTTTCCCAAAACTGAAATACTTGTTCATTATCTATACTAAGGAAACTGCCTTGCTCTAAAATATGGGCGATAACACTTAATTCTAACCCATTGATAACCAGATCGGTTTCCGAATCGGTGGAATCATCATTGAACTTTTCTGGGTTGCCTTTTTCGTTGCTCGCACCGTAAATATCGGTGAGATTAGCTGCTAGATTTTTAATCGGTGAATTTCCAGTACACTTGATCGAAATTTGTCCTTGATAGGATGCGTTACTAGCAAGATTATTCTGACGAAAGAAAATCCATTTAATTGCTTCCAAATCCGGTCGCATTAAAGACATCCTACCAAGGTATAATCGACGTTGGGCAACTTCTAGCCATTGAAAGGGATCGAGGGGATTACAAACAATTGAAACAGCTTCGAGAATGCTAGTTTTGCCAGAATTATTATTACCGACAAAAATGTTCACCTGTCCTAGAGAAGACAGTTCTATTTGTTCAAAACCACGATAACCACTGATTTGTAAACTTTCAAAAAGCCGATTCATTTTTAGTGGCTCCCACAATCTCGCCGATAATAACTAAAATAGCTAGAGTAAAGATATGATTGGCAATTTTTATCGATAAAACACCTTAATTATAGAGCCTTTGTGCATCTTTATTTTAGATTATCGTTCATTTTCCTGCTGTCAACCCTAAATCATTGACTACCCACGGTTTACAATAGTTAAGAACCAACGGCAAACAAGAATTAACGATGCGGATTTCGATCAACTGGTTACGAGAATTAGTCAAAGTCGCCCAATCTCCCCAAGAATTAGCGGAATTATTGACAATTGCGGGAATAGAGGTAGAAGACATTGAGGATCGCCGAGAATGGGCAAAGGGTGTGGTTATTGGTAAAATTATCGATCGCCAACCTCATCCCAACGCAGATAAATTAAGTGTCTGTCAGGTGGATATCGGTCAGTCAAACCCTAGTACAATTGTCTGTGGCGCGCCCAATGCTAGGGCTGATATTCTAGTTCCCGTGGCTACTTTGGGAACCTATTTACCCAAAATCAATTTAACGATTAAACCGGCTAAATTGCGGGGGGTAAAATCGGAAGGGATGATCTGTTCCCTCGCGGAATTAGGATTAACTAAAGATTCTCAAGGAATCCACATTTTTAGCCAGGAAAATCTCCCTTTAGGTACAGATGTTCGTCCCCTTTTAGGACTCGATGAGGTGATTTTAGATATTTCTCCCACCGCTAACCGCGCCGATGCTTTGAGTATGATCGGAGTCGCGCGAGAAGTGGCGGCCTTGACAGGAGGAGAATTAAGCCTACCAAAAGTGAAATTAGGGGAATTTTCCCCTAAAAAAGATTTATCTCTGGAAATAACCGAAAATAAAGCTTGTCCTGCTTATATTGGTACGGTGATCGAGGGGGTAAAAATTAGCCCATCTCCGCTATGGTTGCAACAGCGTTTACAGGCTGCCGGACTGCGATCGATCAATAATGTGGTCGATATTACTAATTATGTCCTCTTGGAGTGGGGACAACCCTTACACGCTTTCGATCGCGATCGTTTACAGAGTTTTGCCGGAGGTAAATCCGTTACTATTGGGGTCCGTTTTGCCGAGCAAGGGGAAAAAATTATTACCCTTGATGGTCAGGAAAGAAGCTTAAAAGAGCTTAATTTATTAATTACTGCCAATAATAAGCCTGTAGCTTTAGCGGGAGTGATGGGAGGTCAAGATACGGAAGTTAACGAGGAAACCGTTAATCTTGTGCTAGAGTCGGCTTTATTCGATCCGATCGCCATCCGTCGTTCCTCAAAAGCGCAGGGTTTACGCAGCGAATCTTCCGGACGCTATGAACGCGGTGTTAATCCCGCCGCTTTGGAATATGCTTGTCAAAGGGCGATCGATTTGATTCTAGAGTTAGCTGGGGGAACTGTCAGCAGTCAGGTTAAAGCTGATGATCGCGCTGATCAGTCCAGTCGTTCGATCGAATTGCGTTTACAACGTTTGCAGCAAATACTGGGTCAAGTTACCCTAGATAATGGTGCGATCGGTGAAATTCTCGCCGAAGATGTGGAACGGATTTTAGGCAATTTGGGCTGTGAATTGCAGTTAACCTCGAAAAATCCTGTTCTGTGGACCGTGACAGTGCCAGACTACCGTTATCGGGATTTAGAACGAGAAATTGACTTAATTGAAGAAGTGGCGCGACTGTACGGATACGATCGCTTTGTCGATACTTTGCCAGCAAAAACCGCAGCCGGAGGATTATCCTTTGAGGAAACTATCCAGCGTCGGGTACGGGAAGCTTTTCGAGCAGTCGGTTTGACGGAATTAGTCCAGTATTCCCTAGTTAAACCGGAATTAGCGGAAGTTGTCCTCGCTAATCCCCTTTTTGTCGAGTATTCTGCTTTGCGGACTAATCTCCTCGACGGTTTAATCGAAGCGTTTGAGTATAATCAGTCTCAGGGTAACGGTTCCTTAAATGGCTTCGAGATCGGGCGAGTTTTCCGCTTAGAATCGGATAATATCAACGAATACGATGCAATTGCCGGTATTTTCGGTGGGGATTTCTTCCCGGCCGGACGTTGGCTGCGATCGGGTAAAGAGGTAGCCATGACTTGGTACGAAGCAAAAGGCATTTTAGAAGCAGTATTCGATCGCCTTTCGCTGACAGTAAGCTACGAAAAATATGCCGAAGATGCGCGTTTTCATCCCGGACGAACAGCATCTTTATGGATTGGTAAACAACGCCTAGGTATATTCGGTCAACTACACCCGCAATTGCGTCAGCAAAAGGGATTAATTGAGGCAGTTTATGCCTTTGAAATCCAGTTCCCGATCCTGTTAGCAACTCTTAGCGATAGTGCCAAAATTACCCCGCGTTTACAGGTCTATTCTACCTATCCGGGAGCGGCACGAGATATCGCCTTCTTTGTTTCCACAGATATACCCGTAGATAGATTGACAAAAACTATCAAAAATGCTGGAGGTAATCTCTTAGAAAAAGTCGAATTATTCGATCGCTATCAGGGACAGAATGTGCCAGAAAATCATTGTAGTTTGGCCTTTAGTTTAGTCTATCGTGCCAGCGATCGAACTTTAACCGATGAAGAGGTGGAACCCTTAATGACAAAAGTGCGAGAAGCTTTAGTTAAACAGTTCCAAGTTTCTTTAAGAAGTTAAATTCAGCGATCAATTATCAGTTATCAGACATCGACCTTATATTATCTCAAGACTAATCTCATACATCGCTATCAATATCGCTGATTGCCTCTAATCGTTTACGGATACATTTAATATTAACAATTCTAGAATAATTTCTGGTAACTTATCATTAAGATTCTCTAATGTATCTGCTTCTGTTGCTAATCCTGAAACATCTTCGCTAGTCGCCACCCCATCTTGTAGGCTGTATTAACGAGTGTATAATAGGCCTTATTTGTTGTCTATTGATCAAGTTATCCAAAGACGTTAATTTAAAAAATTGAGGTCAGGGGAGTTGGCTGGGTTGGTTTTGTGTTAAAATCGGGTCAGGTGTGTCTTAATTAATAAAACTTAACAAGACAATGAATACTTCGACCACTTTTCAAGAAATCGCCGCCGAAATTCAATTATTTGATAATATTGAACAAAAAGAACAATTTATTTTTGTAGTGGGTGCTTTAGTTTCTCGTATCATCAGTCTTCATAAAGCCGCAGAAGTCCTAGAAATGGCTCCAGAAATATTCTTGAAAATTTTAGAATTAATCGGAATCGATTTTTCTTATCTTATTAGGGAAGACATAGATAGAGAAAAAAATTGTTAATCTCTATGAAAATTGTTTTTAATTCTTCTCCCTTACTATATACCAGTAAACAAAAACCCACGAAACGAAAAATTCTAAATAACTGAAAATGCTTCAAGAAATCCATCTTAAAAATGTTAGCCCTGCCTCAGAGATTGACCTAGACTGTGCCTCTCGACTTAATATATTAACAGGAGACAACGGACTCGGTAAAACTTTTTTGCTGGATATTATTTGGTGGTGTATTAACAATAAACAAGGACAAAACCCGGTTAGTAGTTATCACAAAAGAAATCGAACAATAGAAATAGAACCTCATATTTCAGACAGAAACAATAGTTTAAATATTTATTGTCGTGTTGATGGTGGCTTTTCTATCTATGTACCCTACAAACAAAAAGCTTTTAAACTTTCTTCAACAGAAGTTTGGTATGGTCGAAAAGTAAAAAATAAAATTATTTCCTATGGTTTGCTTGAAGATTGGATTAAGTGGCAAAATCAACCCAACCAATCAAATATTAAATTATTAGCTGAAATTATTCAAAAACTTTCTGCAAAAAATGAGCAGATAAAAATTGGTGAACCCACACGAATGTCTTTAGATGATATTCGAGTTATTCCAACGATAGAACTTCCTTATGAAACAATTCCTGTTACTGAAGCATCGGCGGGAATTCAACGGATTCTAAGCCTAGCTTATATGTTAGTTTGGATGCAGTCAGAAAATTTAATTACTGCTCAACTATTTGGAAGAATTCCAGCCCGTCAACTGATTTTTTTAATGGATGAAACCGAAGCGCATTTACACCCTCGTTGGCAACGATCAATCCTACCCGCAATTTTGACTGTCTTAAAAGAATTAGAACCGATTATTGATATTCAACTCTTTATTACTACCCATTCTCCTCTGGTCTTGGCTTCAGTTGAACCCTTATTTGATCAAGAAAAAGATAAATTATTTCTATTTGAACTTAATGACAATCAAGTAACCTTAAATGAAATTACCTGGGCAAAACAAGGTGATGTGATTGGTTGGTTAACTTCAGAGGTTTTTGGACTTAAACAAGCCCGTTCTCAAGAAGCAGAACAAGCAATAGAAGCCGCCCAAGCTTGGATGAGAAAAGACGATATGACCCAATTTCCAGAAAACTTAAGAACCAAAGAAAAAATTCATCAACAATTACTTAAACTATTACCGGGTCATGATCCCTTTTTCCCCCGTTGGATAGTCAGAATGGAGGCTGATGATTAAATGCAGAAATTTATTCCGATTCCTGAACCCACCGAGTTTGATCAAAAATGTCGTCAAAAAGGAAATACTTGGTTAGCCAAAAATCCTGCTGCAAAACGCCCCAGAGATTACTGGTCTCCTTTTAGGGCAGATTTAGCACAAGGATTTAATAACTTATGTGGCTATTCCGTTATGTATGACCCTACCGCCACTGTTGATCACTTTTTATCTTTTCATAATTACCGTCATTTAAGCTATGAATGGTCTAATTATCGCTATGTAGCAAATTGGATTAATAGTAGCAAAAAAAACCTAGATGATTGCCTACTTGATCCCTTTGAAGTTGAAGATAATTGGTTTGAAATTTTGTTACCATCGTTACAATTAGTGTTAACCGATAGCGTTCCTGATAATCAACGCCAAAAAGCTGAATTTACTCTGCAACGTCTAGGCTTAAATTACGATGAAAGAATACTACGCCAACGGGAAGAATGGTTTAAAATGTATGAACAAGGTGAAATCACCCTAGAGGGATTAGCAAGAAAAGCTCCTCTCATTGCCCGTGCTATTGAAAAGCAACAGGAAATTTCTTAAATCCTAGACAAACAGAAAAACATTAGTGCGATGCCGAAGGCACTGCGTAGCAGCACGCCGATCTGGTAGGTTGGGTTGAGGCACGAAACCCAACAGGATCAACTATTAATTTATTTGGTTGATGTTGGTTGCACTTTGTTTAACTACATTTTGGCAATAAAGAGGCGATTAGGGTTGATAAACGGCGAATGCTAATCTTGTAAGCTTTAAAAAGTGCTATATAAAAAACTAAACAAACTATAATTAAAATTACTGCAAAAATTTAGAGAGTAAAGAAGGAAATATGACAGAAATAGTTTTTTTAGTGGAAGATGCACCGGAAGGGGGATATACAGCAAGGGCATTAGGCGAGTCTATTTTTACCGAAGCCGATGATTTACAATCTTTACGAGAAATGGTAAAAGATGCCGTTAATTGTCATTATGATGATAGGGAAAATCGCCCTAAAATTATTCGTTTACATATTGTTAGGGATGAGGTATTTGCGGTATGAAGCTACCCAGAGATTTATCCAGTGATGACTTAATCAAAAAATTGTCTGAGTTAGGTTATGAAGTGAGTCGTCAAACGGGTAGCCATATTAGACTAACTACTTCTGAAAATGGTACACATCAGATTACTATTCCTGCTCATAATCCTGTCAAAATAGGCACTTTAAATAATATTTTGCGTGATGTCGCTCTACATTTTAATCTAAGTAAAGATGAACTATTAAAAATACTGTTTTAAAATGGCTATCTCCTGTAGATTGAGTGCGATCCAAGATGATCAATTATTAATTTATTTGGTTGGTGTTGGGTTGCACTTTGTTTAACTCAACCTACATTTTGGGAATAAAAAAGCGATCGCTTTTATTTTAATAATCTTTCCTATTCTTCATGACTTCCTATCCACACCCAAATATAATCTTCCCCATCTTTAAAAGCTAAAGCTCTATAATTAATACCAACTCTTGCCGACCAAAACTTTCCAACTTTTTTAAAAGACAAAGAAGGATGATTTAAGTCACTCTTTAAAAGCTCAAAATTCTTTCTTGCTAAAATTTGAATTGATTTAGGTAAATTATTAAAACAATTCCAAAAGCGTTGATTAGTTCGATGCACTTACAACTCCCGTAATTGATTTTTGCTTTTTTCAAATAATGCTTCTTCAATTAGAAAATCAAGTTTTCCAGCTATGGAATCTTCCTCAATTTGTTTTTCCCATTGTTGATCGTCTAAATTATTGATCCAATTTCTTAAATACAAAAATTCATCAGAAGTAAGGCTTTCAATTTCCGCTTGAATTAATTGTAACTTTGTCATCTTAGTATCTTTCCACAACAATAGTTCAAATTTGAGTTTTATATTATCATTTTTTCTGTAAAAATGGGAAGTTGCGATCGCATTTGGCAGAATATTGGAAGGGCGATCGCTTTTTTATTGGGTGCATTATACTTTGTTAATGCACCTTATTTGTTGTCTATAATTTAAAAGATTGAGATAAGGGCAGTTTGTTGGGTTGATTTTGCGTTAAAATTAAGTTAGATATGTCTTAATTGATGAAACTTAGCAAGACAATGAATACTTCGATTACTTTTCAAGAAATTGCCGCCGAAATACAATTATTTGATAATATTGAACAAAAAGAACAATTTATTTTTGTGGTGGGTGCTTTAGTTTCTCGCATCATCAGTCTTCATAAAGCCGCAGAAATCATGGAAATGGATACAGAAATGTTCTTGAAAATTTTAGAATTAATGGGAATCGATTTTTCTTATCTTACTACAGAAGACATAGATAGAGAAAAAAAATGGTAATCTCTATGAAAATTGTTTTCAATTCTTCCCCTTTAATCTTTTTGTCTCAGTTAGGATTTTTAGAAAAATTCCTAGATTCTAATGATAATTTTTATTTGCCTGCAACCGTACAACAAGAAATTAATGCCAAACAAGATCAATCTTCAGAGACTCTTAATAAGCTGATCAATCAACAGAAATTAATTATCCTAAATATTAAATTAATCTCTCTAGCAAATAGTTTAAATGAACGTTTAGGGAAAGGTGAATCTGATGCCATTACTTTAGGAATAGAATTACAAACTGATTATATCATCCTTGATGACTTTGCAGCAAGAAAAGAAGCACTACACTTAGGCTTAAATGTTAAAGGAACTTTAGCGATTATTCGTAAACTTCTCAAAGAAGGAAAGATAGAAATTGAAAATTTGGAGAGTTTTTTTCAAAGACTTAGAGAAATTAACTTTAGAGTCAAGCGTGAGATATTTGAGAGCATTTTTGGAGACTGAGTGCGATACTGAAGGCACTGCGTAGCAGCACGCTTATTTTTTCGGGTGCATTAACACAGTATAATGCGCCTTATTTCTTGTTATTGATGGATTCCCACCATAACTTTAAATCACTTTCATTAATCTTTTTTTGAAGATATTCAATCTGATCTGAATAGCTGAGATTTTTCATGTCTTCAGCCATTTTTTCTTGACTGGTTTGTTTAAAAGCTAAACAGTCAAAACTTTTTTTAATTGTCGTTGGCTTCATCAATTGTTACCTCTAAAGGAGAAATAATAGTCAAAATCCCGTAGCCATTGAGTAAATTAATTTGATTATAGCCTTTCATTTTATCTAGGCACACAATATGTTTAAAATTCCATTCTAGCTATTGTAGCAGCCGCTACATGAGTAGCATCATTAATAGACTTTGATGTAACAACTCCTTCATTGATATAAGCATCCCTTAACTGTAAAACTTCAGGTGTTATCTTAACTACTTCAATAACTCTCTGCGGAATCGATAATAAAATATCTTTAACCGCTTGGGGGGCATTAATTAATTCGCTAACAATGATATCACTCATTAACAAAATAAACTTTTCTTGCTTAATGGCTTCCATCAATTGATTGGACTCTAAGGAAAATTCATCATCTAAACAGCCTCCAATGACTGATGTATCGATATAAACTCTAAGTTTTTTCATAACGATTTTAGCTCGTCAATTTAATATTTTCTCAATTAAAGATGGTTTGTTGCCTTGTAGTTGTTTAGCAAAAGCTTCTCCTGCTTCAAGTTGTCGTCTAATTTCTTCTCGATTGTCATGGTAATAGGCCAAGGCCGCATAAAAATCTGCTAGGGTGATAGTAGGATGATGATAAATAATTTCATCTGGTGACATTCCCATTCTTTCATGCCAAATTACAATATCTTGAACTTTAATTCGATGTCCAGCAATACGAGGTTTTCCGCCACAGATACCGGGAGTGATTTCAATATGTTGTGAGATAACTAAAGATGACATAATTACTTGCCAATAATATTAATAAATTGTTATTATCGTACCATTTTTTCCCCAGTAAGGCAACATCATTGCGATCGCCGCTCTTTTAGAGTGGATTAAGGTAGTGTAATGCAGCTTATTGATAATAGAATTTTTGAAACCTAAAAGTCGAGGGCTTTGGTTTTAAGATTTATCAAGCTTAAAGTACAGTTAACATTAAGCTATAATAATCATTTACCAACAATAGTTATTACTATGTCTTTTGCAGCTAAATATCGAGATCGGATTGTGATTAACCCAGACATTCGCAGTGGCAAACCTTGCATTGTCAATACTCGTATTGCAGTAGCAGATATTTTTGATTATCTAGGAGGAGGGATGACTATTGAAGAAATATTAGATGATTTCCCCGATCTTACCTTAGAAGATATACAAGCCTGTTTTGCATTTGCCGCCGAGCGGGATCGTCGTTTAATGGTTATTCCCTATGAAACTGCTATTTGACGAAAACTTATCACCTAAACTACCTCTGTTACTGGTATCACATTTTCCCGATAGCGCTCATGTTAGAGATTGTAGCCTAAAAGGGTTTTCCGAGCAAAAGATTTGGGAATATGCGCGTATCAATGGATTTATAATTGTCTCGAAAGATTCTGATTTTTATTAACGGAGTTTGTTGTATGGCCAACCTCCAAAGTTCATCTGGCTGAGGATTGGAAATTGTACCACTCATCATCTAATCAGTCTTATTTTAAAACATAAACAAGCTATTAAGAGATTTAGCGATAATTCTACCGAGTCCGTTTTAGTAATTGCATAATCATATATTATCCTAAGCGATCGCTTTTCTTATCGGGTGTATTAACAAAGTATAATACGCCTTATTTATTGTCTATTGATGAAATGATCCAAAGACGTTAATTTAAAAGATTGAGGTCAGGGGAATTGGTTGGGTTGGTCTTGTGTTAAAATTAAGCTGGAGTAAATTCTAATCCCCGATTAAAATTTCAACGGAACAATCACCATGAACTTTTATACCGTTATTCTGAGAAAAAGTGCAGATTATTGGGTTTCATTATGTCTTGAAAATGGATTAGTTGGACAAGGAGAAACTCAGGAAAAAGCTATTGAGAAACTAAAAGAAGCGATTGAATCTTTTTGGGAAATTTATCATGATCAAGCCAATATCTATACCAGTCCTATTCCTATAGACGAACTTCATGAATTTTTAACTGTGGGAGATTCTGAAACTCCCGAAACTTACGAACTCAGAAAAGTTTATGCCTAATAGCTGCAAAAGAAATGTCCCCTGCTTATGTTTTACGAATTTTTAGACAATTTGGTTTTACAGATGAAGAAATAGAACATTTATTAAGTAGGGAGGCACAATTATTTGTAGGATGGGTTAGCGGTAGCGTAACCCATGCGGGCGTTGGGTTTCATGCTTCAACCCAACCTACGTTCATCTTATATTTAATTCCACCCACCCACTTAAAATAGATGATTGAATACGTTTTTTTCAAACCAATAAATTATCTATTCTACTACGCTTTATCTTAATTTTATTTCCAAAAGCTAAAATAAAGTGATAGCTAGTTTTTTAAGGTACATTAACGCGATAGTAAAACCCTCGATTGCTTGTTATCAATTGATTTAATGATTAATTTTCACCCAGTCATCGCAGAGGAATTAGCCTCCCTTAAAAATAGGTAAAGTGACTATCACTATTTTGCGTAATTCTTTCGCTCTGGTAATGAACTTTTAATTATGAAATGATCCAAAGACGTTAATTTAAAAGATTGAGTTCAGGGGAGTTTGTTGGGTTGGTCTTGTGTTAAAATTGGGTTGGGGCTAATCTGAATCATTTATCCTGTACCATTTAACGGTGGAGAAAAATATGCTAAAAACCTTTAAAGCAATTTTGAAAAATAATACCCTTCAATGGCTTGATGAAACCCCTGAAATCAACTCCGAACATCCTGTTAATGTTTATATTACCTTATTAGAAGAAAATATCATTGGTGAAAATCGATCTAACGGTCAGAAAATGGCCAATGCTTTGAAAAAAATTGCTAATAATAATACTTTTACTGATGTTGATACCCAACAGTGGCAACAACAAAATAGGTGTGATCGCACTCTTCCTTATCGGAATTAAATCATGTTATTAGATAGCAATATTATTATCTATGCCGCTCAATTAGAAAATGAGTTTCTCCAGGAGTTTATTGCAGAAAATTCTCCTTATGTCTCTGCTTTATCCTATCTGGAAGTTTTAGGCTACCATCGGTTAACTCATCAGGATCAAGTCTATTTTGAAGAATTTTTTAATGCTTCTCAAATCTTACCCATCTCTCAACCTGTAATTAACCAAGCAGTAACTTTAAAACAAATCAGAAAGATGTCCTTAGGAGATGCCATTATTGCGGGAACAGCTTTCGTTTATAATTTAACAATTGTAACTCGCAATATTGATGATTTTAATTGGCTTAGTAAATTAAATCTAATTAACCCTTTTCAACGGTAAAAACCTCAGGGCAAGCGCATCTTAACAATCCTTGACAAAATGAACTTTGTGTGAGTTGCTTACCCAGAGGGCGATTCAGGCATATTTGAGGAGAATTTACCATCTCAATTGTTAAGATTTCGTAACTATTCTGATTGACTGGTAAGCTAAACGGCTTTTACTTCGGATCACCGATATAGACTCCAAAAGGGTTATAGCTATTGGATCATGCAGGTTAAGCGCCGTTTAGCTTATCACCTGAAATGCCCATGCGGATCACAAAATTGGCCAATTGTCAATAGCTTTTGAGATGCTCTCACCCTGTAGAAAATCAAGAATATTTTCTTTAGGTGGAATAGGAAGATGAAATTTATCAATAAACTAATAAATTATCATCACCTAAACCACTTCTTAGCCTAATTAATAGGGCCATTTCCAGTTAGTAATCTCGTCCTTATCGATGCCATTGGTAAAAGCATAATCGAGATTATCGATAATAGCATTTTTCATCCGTTCTTTCACATGACCAGCAGCAGAACCTAATTTCGGCACGCGATCGATGACATCAATTACTAAATTAAAACGATCAACTTGGTTACGAATCGCTAATTCTAGGGGAGTATTAATATTCCCTTCTTCCTTGTAACCGCGCACATGAATACGTTCTTGATTACTGCGACGGTAGGTAAGTTTATGAATCAGCCAAGGATAACCGTGGAAATTAAAGATAATTGGCTTATCAGTGGTAAATAAACTATCAAAATCCCGTTCCGATAAACCATGGGGGTGTTCACTTTCCGACTGTAATTTAAACAGATCAACCACATTGATAAAGCGAACTTTTAGGTAAGGGAATTCCTCTCGCAGAATTGCCGTTGCCGCTAAAGATTCTTTAGTGATAATATCCCCACAGCAAGCCATAATCACATCCGGTTCATCGGGATTAGTTCCATCATCATCGTTACTGGCCCAATCCCAAATACCGATACCTTTGGTGCAGTGTTTAATTGCTTCTTCAATGGTCAAGTATTGCAGGTGTTTCTGTTTATCAGCAACGATAATATTAGTGTAGTCCTTGCTCTTGAGACAGTGATTAGTCACACTTAATAAACAGTTACCATCGGGGGGAAGATAAACCCGCACCACGTCGGCACTTTTATTGGTTACTAAATCGATAAAACCGGGGTCTTGGTGACTAAAACCGTTGTGATCCTGCCGCCAAACCACCGAGGATAATAAGAGATTCCAAGAGGAAACAGAAGCACGCCAAGGCACATGATTTTTGCAGATATCGAGCCATTTAGCGTGTTGGTTGAACATGGAATCGATAACGTGAGCAAAAGCCTCGTAGGAGTGAAATAAACCGTGACGACCGGATAATAAATAACCCTCTAACCAACCGACTAAAGTATGTTCACTCAGCATCTCCATCACCCGACCATCGGGAGATAATTGGCTACCATCTAAATCCTCCGGATAGGTATCAGCTAACCAAGCTTTTTTAGTCACTTCATAGAGAGCCGCTAAACGATTAGAAGCAGTTTCATCGGGACCAAAAACGCGAAAATTAGTCATATTATTTCGCATTACATCCCGCAAAAATACCCCCATCACTCCCGTGTTTTCCGCTTCCACTTGGCCCGGATGGGTGACATCTACGGCATATTGACGAAAATCTGGCATTTTTAGGTCTTTACGCACCAATCCGCCGTTAGCGTGCGGATTAGCACTCATGCGACGATGACCAATAGGAGCGAGTTCTTTAAATTCTGGCTTAAATTTACCCGTGGTATAGTCAAATAATTCCTCCGGGTTATAGCTTTTCATCCACTCCTCTAATTTTCTCAAGTGTTCGGGGTTTTCCTGCATGGCACCCATGGGTACTTGGTGAGCGCGCCAGAATCCTTCTACTTTATGACCATCAACGTTTTTCGGCCCTGTCCAACCCTTGGGAGACCGGAGGATAATCATCGGCCAGGGGTAACGTTTAGCAATACCCGTGCTGCGAGCTTCCTGTTGATAGGAGCGAATCTGATTGATACAGTGTTCTAGGGTAGCGGCCATTTTTTGATGGCAGTGCATGAGGTCTTCATCTTCCTTACATTCGACAATGTAGGGAGTGTAACCGTAACCGACAAAGAGACTTTCTAACTCGTGCGTCGAAATACGGGAGAGAATGGTGGGATTAGCGATTTTATAACCGTTTAAGTTTAAAATTGGCAGTACCGCACCATCGCGAATCGGGTTAAGGAATTTATTCGAGTGCCATGCGGTGGCTAAAGGACCGGTTTCTGCTTCCCCATCACCCACCACCACGGTCGTAATTAGGTCGGGATTGTCAAAAACAGAACCGTAGGCATGGGAAACACTATAACCTAGTTCGCCGCCCTCATGGATAGAACCGGGGGTTTCGGGGGTGACGTGACTACCGATGTGACCGGGAAAAGAAAATTGTTTAAAGAATTTTTGTAATCCTTCCTCATCTTGACTTTTATCGGGGTAAATTTCCGAATAGGTTCCTTCTAGATAAACCGGACCGAGTACCCCCGGCGCCCCGTGGCCAGGCCCGGCCATAAAAATCACATCGAGGTCGTATTTTTTGATTAAACGGTTGAGGTGAACGTAGGTAAAACTTAAGGCCGGACTTGCTCCCCAGTGACCGAGCAAACGATACTTAACGTGTTCGGGTTTAAGATGTTCTTTGAGCAGGGGATTATCGCGCAGATAAATCATACCTACAGCTAAATAGTTACAAGCGCGCCAATAGGCATGGGTTTTATAGAGTTCGTCTTGAGAAAGGGGATTTTGTTCTGTTAAGGGTCTTTCTGGTGCGAATACCATGAATATTTCTCCGATATCAATGAACGATGAGATTAAGAGAGTTGATAGACAATTTCTCCATCGAGAGGGTTAACCCTCGGTCAGTTTTCAAACCGTAATCAAGAGTCTAACCTTTTGGGGCGCAAAAAACTATTAAAATAAACTATATTTTACTGATCCGGCTTGGCTAATTTATGTCAGTCGGGCGGGGTTTTTAAATGGATTTTAAAGGAAAATTAATGTCTTCTTAACTTAGAGAACAATAAATTCTCGGAAAACTTTTAATGATTTTTTAATGTCAGCTTTTCCCAGAATACCATAGAGTCACGCCTTAGTTTGTCGGGAAGAGCCTAATTAGGCTTTCTCGATGCCGGTGGTGGGGACTACTAGGAGAGCTTTTGAAGCACTGAAACTTAAAATCTTTCTATACTTCATCTAGCGATCGATAAAAGCTGATTAGTATGTATAGTGATTCTCTACAGGCCAATCAATTCTCAAATTTTTTTTTTCTTGATCGTGCCTAAGCTTATCGCAGCTGCAAAGGAGTTTTTTTCATGACAAAAGTAAGAGTCGCTATCAACGGATTTGGTCGTATCGGTCGCCTCGTTTTTAGGGCGGGTATCCAAAATCCTGATTTCGAGTTTGTTGGTATTAATGATCTCGTCCCCTCCGATAATATTGCCTATCTGCTCAAATACGACTCCACCCACGGACGTTTTCAAGGTACGGTAGAAGCAAAAGAAGATGGCATCGTCGTCGATGGTAAGTTTATCCCCTGTTACTCCATCAAAGACCCCGCTCAACTCCCCTGGGGTGCAACCGGGGCCGATTATGTGGTTGAGTCCACCGGTTTATTTACCACCGCGGAAGGGGCAGCAAAACACCTAGAAGCAGGGGCCAAACGGGTGGTTATCTCCGCACCCACCAAAGATCCCGACAAAGTTCGTACTATCGTACTAGGCGTTAACGACAATGAGTACGATCCCGCTAAGGATCTGATCGTCTCTAACGCTAGTTGTACCACCAATTGTTTAGCCCCGATCACCAAAGTTATTAACGATAACTTCGGACTAGCGGAAGGATTAATGACCACGGTACACTCGATGACCGCCACTCAACCCACCGTTGATGGTCCATCGAAAAAAGATTGGCGCGGTGGTCGCGGCGCGGGTCAAAATATTATCCCCTCCTCCACGGGAGCAGCCAAAGCAGTAACCCTAGTTATTCCTTCCCTCAAAGGCAAATTAACCGGTATGGCCTTCCGTGTGCCAACTCCCAACGTTTCGGCGGTGGATTTAACCTTTAAAACCGAAAAAGCCACCAGTTACGAGGAAATCTGCGCCGCGATGAAAGCCGCCAGCGAAGGACCAATGAAAGGTATCCTCGGTTATACCGATGAGGAAGTGGTGTCGAGTGACTTTATCACCGACCCCCGTTCCAGTATCTTTGATGCTAAAGCTGGTATTCAACTTAATGCCAATTTCTTTAAGGTCGTCTCTTGGTACGATAACGAGTGGGGTTATTCCTGCCGGATGTTAGACCTGATGAAAATGATGGCAGCCAAGGAAGCAACCCTAGTAACAGCCTAAATCAGTTATCAGTTATCAGTTATCAGTTATCAGTAACCAGTAAACAGTAACCAGTAAACAGTAAACAGTAAACAGTGAAAAGACAGCACTGTTAATGCCGTTATTAGGGTGCATCCCACATTTGCAGAAACACCGATAATCAGCAATTAGCAGTGACTTTTAAATTATTACAGATATATCAGCAGCTGTCTGTAAGCATCCCACCGAAAAACTAATGCGCTCCGGGGTTTGGGGGGTAGAACCCCCCAAAAGCTTGGATTGAGCGATAAAACCGAAAGTAACGCCCGATTTTAGTAGAGAGTTTCCCTTGAAAAATCCCAACTTCGTAGATTTACAAAAATGAGATGCACCCCGTTATTACCGAAATTTTGGGTTAAAGCCCCGTCCTTTTAGGACGGCTTTTTAAACTATAGCTTGTTAACTTAACTTTTATTGTGCTATACTGATTTTATCTAAGTACCCCCTGCGTAAAATGTTTGTCTTAGAGTTTAAAGTT
>NZ_JADBRW010000121.1:0-10217 GCF_020247025.1 Microcystis sp. M109S1 | reverse complement strand
TGTTCGGGTGTGGGGTAAAATCGAAACGAGTAGGCTTTTTCCATGTCTCACATTTTAGCATATATTTGGTAAATGCGCTAGTATTTAACGGTAAAGCCGTCGTAGAACGACGGGGTTTCAGACCCAAAATTTTCGATGAAAACTGTTGCCGATACGGACTTGAAAAGGCTAGAAGACTTAATTATCAACGGACAAAAAGCGATCGAGACTCGTTTCACGGCGATCGAGACTCGTTTCACGGCGATCGAGCATAGTATCGTCGAAATTAAGGCTGATATTGGCGAAATTAAAGCTGATATTGGCGAAATTAAAGCTGATATTAAGGAAATCAAGCAAGATGTTAAATCCCTAGAGATAGGACAGGCAAAATTAACCGAAAGAGTCGAAGGGATGGATAATCGTCTCAAAATAGTCGAGGGCAGTCAAAAAAATCAAATTTGGGCATTGATAACCATTTTAGGCGGTTCACTAATTACCGCTTCCGTCGGGTTGCTGATTGCTATTTTGCGCTTTGTCTTTTTTAAGTAAAAAGTTATCTTTATGGATGAAAATAAAACCGAAATAAATCAAGAAATTGACTTAGAAACCGAAAAAATTGAGCCATCAGCCTCGGTAATGGAAAGATACGCCCAAATACACCTAAAAAGTGAGGGCGAGAAATTGGTGCTAATTTTGCCCAAAACCAGCGCCGGGGAGACAAGTCAGGATTGGACAGATATCTTGACAGGATTAAAATATTATCTCCGTAATAGCGGCCAAAACTGCCCCGCTAGAACACCAGTACACCTACGGTCCAACGATCGCCTGATGGATACGCGCCAACTACAAGCGATCGCCACAATTTTAGACAGTGCCGAATTATCCCTGCATACCATCCAAACCCAAAGAAGACAAACCGCAGTGGCAGCGGCAACCATGGGTTACAATGTCGAACAAATGCGCTCGAATCCCACGGTTTTCGGGGACGAGCAACCGCTGCCATCCCTCCTCGCCGAACCTTTGTACTTAAAAACCACGCTGCGATCGGGTGTAGAAATCCGTCACCCGGGTACAGTTATAGTCATGGGCGATGTCAACCCCGGCGGATCGATCGTCGCTGATGGCGATATATTAGTTTGGGGGGGTTTACGCGGTGTGGCCCATGCTGGATTCCGCGGCGATCGAGCAGCGGTAATTATGGCCCTGCGAATCGAATTAACTCAACTGAGGATCGCAGAATTAGTGGCACGCACCCCGGCTGTGAATAGCGATCGCATGGAACCAGAAATTGCCTGTATCAGCGAAGGAGGAATCCGCATCATTGGGGCTTATAATTTTTCCAGAACCTACACCTTTAAAGATAAAGTGGGATGGGTAGAAAAAAAGTGATCAGTGACCAGTAAACAGTGATCAGTAAATAGTGATTCAGTGACCCGTAAAAATAGGGATTAACTGCGTTGAAATGAAAAACTCTATCAAACCAATAACTGATAGCTGATAACTGATAACTGATAACCGGTAACTGATAACTGATAACTGATAATTGATAATTGATAACTGATAACTGATAACTGATAACTGATATAAATTATGGCTCGTGTAATTGTGGTGACATCGGGAAAGGGAGGAGTTGGTAAAACGACAGTAACGGCGAACTTAGGTTCAGCCTTATCTCAATTAGGCTGTCGAGTCGCCCTTGTCGATGCTGATTTCGGACTGAGAAATCTCGATTTATTGTTAGGATTAGAACAGCGTATCGTTTATACTGCCCTCGATGTGGTGGCGGGAGATTGTAGCCTTGATAAAGCTTTAGTTAAGGATAAAAGACAGGAAAATCTGGTCTTATTACCGGCGGCACAAAACCGCACCAAAGAGGCAATTACTGGTGCTCAAATGAAGGATTTAGTCGCCCAATTGTCAAAAAGTTATGACTATGTATTGATTGATTGCCCGGCAGGAATTGAAATGGGTTTTCGCAATGCGATCGCCGCTGCTCAAGAAGCGATCATCGTTACTACTCCGGAAATGTCGGCGGTGAGAGATGCCGATCGCGTGGTGGGATTACTAGAAAGCGAAGATATTAAGAGTATCCGTCTGATTGTCAACCGGCTGCGGCCAGAAATGATCCAACTTAATCAGATGATCAGCGTCGAGGATATTCTCGACCTCTTGGTAATTCCCCTGTTGGGGATTATTCCCGACGATCAAAGAATTATTATTTCCACTAATAAAGGGGAACCATTAGTATTAGAGGAGAAGACCTCTCTCCCCTCCATGGCCTTTAGAAACATTGCCCAGCGTTTACAGGGTCGCGATGTGCCGTTTCTAGATTTAATGGCCGGTCAGGAAGGTTTTCTCACTCGTCTGCGTCGTCGCTTGTTTGGGCCTTAAACTCTCTCATCTCAACCCCTTAACCTACTATGAATGACCTGATCGATAAACTTCTAGCATGGCGCGGTTCGGGCAAAAGTGGCGACCAAGCTAAAAAACGCTTAAAACTTATTCTGGCCCATGATCGCGCCGATCTTAGTCCCGAAATTCTCAATATGATGCGTCAAGAAATCTTAGAAGTGGTCAGTCGTTATCTTGATATCGACACCGAGGAAACCGAGTTACTCTTAGAAAGTGACCAACGAACTACAGCCCTAATTGCTAATTTTCCGATTCGTCGGATCAAACGCCGTCCTTTAACCGAGAAATTGCCATGAAAACTCAACCGATCGAGCTTTGGCTTAGTCTAGCGGTCAGTCCCTTTCTTTTATCCTACTTGGGACTACGTTCTATTAATAATTGGTTGATAGAAGTCGGGAAAGACAGTGAGGAAATCTTTCGTGGCGATCGCTTGCCCCTGCTCAATATTCCCGATCAGTTACCGGTAAACAGTGACCAATAATCCAAGAAAAAAGTCCTTTTGCCCCCTGAAAAGAGGCAAAAATAGTGAAGTTTTTGTTAAAAATAGGAAAAAATGTGATTCTTGGGGATATAATCTCATCTTTGACAAACCCTAAGAACTAATCCCGATAGATCAGTTATCAATGATCAGATTTGAGTTTTCAGTGAATAGTATTAAGTGGTAAGTTCTGAGCTTTCTTTTCACTGATTACTGATTACTGATTACTGATTACTGACTCCCGATTACTGATTACTGATTACTGATTACTAATTAAAATTATGAGCGTCCTTGTCCCCTCGACCGAAACCGAACAGGATATTTTCAGCACTTCCAACCTGTTTCTGCAGCAAAGACTGAAATTAATCGAAGATTTATGGAAAGAAGTCTTAGTCTCCGAATGTGGTCAAGAATTAGTCGATTTACTGGAATTACTGCGGCATCTCTGTTCTGAGGAAGGACAAGTGACCGATGATAGTGCGGAAGCAATGATCGCCAAAATGATCGAAGACTTGGAACTAGGGGAAGCGATCAAAGTTACCCGCGCTTTTGCCCTCTATTTCCAGTTAATAAATATTATTGAACAACACTACGAACAAAGGGATCAGCAACTACTGCGACGGACGGTGATCGGGGAAGAAAACGAAAGTCCCAAGGCTGACCCAACGCAAAAAAGCATTTTAGCCACCATTGTCGGGGCCGATTGGCTAGAAAAAACCCTGAACGAGTCCGATCACTCCAGCCCAAAATCGGGACTATTTCACTGGTTATTTCCCTATCTCAAACAGGTTAACGTCCCCCCCCAAGAAATTCAGCGTCTTCTCGATCAGTTAGATATTCGTCTGGTTTTCACGGCCCACCCCACGGAAATTGTCCGTCATACCATTCGCATTAAACAGCGCCGTATCTCAGGCATTCTCGAAAAACTCGACCAAGCAGAAGAAATCTTTCGCAGTATGGGGTTAACTAACTCCAGAGAAGCACAAACAGTCACCAAACAGTTAAAAGAAGAAATTCGTTTTTGGTGGCGAACAGATGAACTACACCAATTTAAACCCACCGTCGTCGATGAAGTGGATTATGCCCTGCACTACTTCGATGAAGTTCTCTTTGATTCCCTACCCCAGTTAACCCTGCGTCTGCAGCAAAGTCTAGAATCATCCTTTCCCCGTTTACGAGCGCCGAAAAATAACTTCTGTCGCTTCGGTTCTTGGGTCGGGGGAGATCGGGATGGCAATCCCTCCGTTACCCCCGAAGTCACCTGGAAAACCTGCTGTTATCAGCGCAATCTCGTTATTAAAAAATATCTCGATGCTATTCGCGACCTGACCAGTATTTTAAGTGCCTCCCTGCACTGGTGTCACGTCTTGCCGGAGTTGCTGGACTCCCTGGACAGAGATAAACAGCAAATGCCCGAAATCTATAGCCAGTTAGCAATCCGCTACCGTCAGGAACCCTATCGCCTCAAATTGGCCTTTATTCAAAAACGTCTGGAAAATACGCGTGATCGCAATGATCGGCTCAATGACCCGGAAGAACGACAATTATTAACTAAACTCAACGAAACCAACATCTATCGCTCCGGTTCCGAGTTTTTAGCCGAATTACAGCTATTACAGCGCAGTCTCTTTCAAACCGGTCTTTCCTGTCAAGAACTCGCTCAACTGATCGCCCAAGTGGAGATTTTTGGCTTTGTCCTGACTCAGTTAGATTTTCGGCAGGAATCCACCCGTCACGCCGAATGTATCGAAGAAATCGCTGAATATCTCGGAGTTTTACCCAAACCCTACGGCCAATTAAGCGAATCAGAAAAAATCGCCTGGTTAGTGGAGGAATTAAAAACCCGTCGCCCCTTAATTCCCCGGGAAATGCCCTTCTCGGAAAGAACCTGCGAAACCATTGAAACCCTGCGAGTTTTAAGAAGTCTGCAAGGGGAATTTGGTCTGGAAATCTGCCAAACCTACATTATCAGCATGACCAACGAGGCCAGCGATGTGCTAGAAGTGCTGTTATTAGCCCAAGAAGCCGGTTTATACGACCCCGCCACTAGCCGCAGTTCCCTCCGCATCGTTCCCCTCTTTGAAACCGTCGATGACCTCAAACACGCCCCTGGCATCATGGAGACTTTGTTTGAATTGCCCCTCTATCGGGCAACCCTAGCCGGCGGTTACGACCATTTAGGGGCTTTAAACGGGGAGGACGTGACCCCGGAACCTGCCATCTTGGAACCGAGTAATTTACAGGAGATTATGGTGGGTTACTCCGATAGTAATAAAGATTCCGGCTTTTTGAGCAGTAATTGGGAAATTCATAAGGCCCAGAAGGCTTTACAAAAAACCGCTAAACAATACGGCTTGGATCTACGTCTTTTTCATGGCCGGGGCGGTTCCGTCGGTCGGGGTGGTGGACCGGCCTACGCCGCTATCCTCGCCCAACCCCGGGGAACGATTAACGGTCGCATTAAAATCACCGAACAAGGCGAGGTTTTAGCCTCGAAATACTCTTTACCAGAATTGGCCTTGTATAACCTCGAAACGGCCGTAACGGCAGTCATACAGGCAAGTTTACTGGGCAGTGGTTTTGATGATCTCGAACCCTGGAATCGCATCATGGAGGAGTTGGCCACCCGTTCACGGCAAACCTATCGCAGTTTGATTTATGAAGAACCGGACTTTTTAGATTTCTTCCTGTCTGTAACTCCCATTCCTGAAATTAGTCTTTTACAGATTAGTTCCCGACCAGCGCGCCGGAAAAGTGGTCAACAGGATTTAAGTACCCTGCGGGCAATTCCCTGGGTATTTAGTTGGACCCAAACCCGTTTTCTTTTACCGGCTTGGTATGGTTTAGGGACAGCTTTACAGATGTTTCTCGATGATTCTCCTAGCAGAAATTTGGAATTGTTACGCCATTTTTATCACAAGTGGCCTTTCTTCCAGATGGTGATTTCTAAGGCAGACATGACTCTATCGAAGGTGGACCTACAGATGGCCTATCACTACGTCAGTGAACTTTCTAAACAGGAAGATCGAGAACGTTTTCAACGTCTGTTTGAAAGGATCAAAGAGGAATATAATCGCACTAGCGAGATTGTTCTCCAGATCACTGGCGAGAAACATTTATTGGATAATGATCCGAATTTACAGCGATCGGTGCAGTTACGCAACGGTTCGATCGTTCCCCTCGGTTTCCTACAGGTGTCTCTCCTCAAGCGTTTACGTCAATACAACAGTCAAGCTCAATCCGGTGTGATTCATTTCCGCTACTCTAAAGAGGAGTTATTAAGGGGTGCTTTAATGACGATTAATGGTATTGCAGCAGGGATGAGAAATACCGGTTGATTACAGATAATTAATGGTAATTTTCGGGGGGGTTATCTTGAAGGTAATCCACCCTCTTTTTTGGATTTGTCAACTTTTTGTAGAACTTCTACTAAGTTGTTATTTTTAAAGGTAAAATCACCGCTAAAATTGGGCATTACTTCCGATTTTATCACTCAATCCAAGCTTTTGGGGGGTTCTACCGAAACCCGAAGTATTTGGCATGGATAACTGTAATTTTTTCTTGCTTTTAACTGGCAACTTCTATTAAATTAGCTAAGATTACTATTACTTAGGGTTTGCTGAATAATGGTAAAACCCTTTTAAAATAAGGCTTTTGACCTGTTAAAATCCGATAACAGTTGACAATCGACGCTCGATCCCGAAGAGAAGCAATTAAGCTCACTGGTGTGTCGGAAGATTAGAGATTGTGCCAAAATGGAGAAAGTGACCCAATGATTACAGGTAAATTGTTAAAGAAAGGATCGAGTAACCGTGACTGATACGAACCTAGATATACTATCCTTGACCGATCCAGCGATCGCAGGGATTCTGCAAAAAGAACTGCAACGTCAAAGAGATCACCTAGAATTAATCGCTAGTGAAAACTTTACCTCGGCTGCCGTCATGGCCGCCCAGGGTTCGGTTTTAACCAACAAATACGCGGAAGGACTGCCCAAAAAACGCTACTACGGTGGTTGCGAATACGTTGACGAAGCGGAACAATTAGCGATCGATCGGGTTAAACGACTATTTGGGGCAAACCACGCTAACGTACAACCCCACTCCGGGGCCCAAGCTAATTTCGCCGTTTTCCTGACCCTCTTGCAGCCCGGCGATACGATTATGGGGATGGATCTCTCCCACGGTGGTCATCTTACCCACGGTTCCCCCGTTAACGTTTCCGGGAAATGGTTCCGAGTAGTACAGTACGGAGTAAGTCCCGAAAGCGAACGTCTTGACTACGATCTCATCCTTGACATCGCCCGCAAGGAAAAACCCAAACTAATTATCTGCGGTTATTCTGCCTACTCGCGCCAGATTGATTTCGAGAAATTCCGCGCTATCGCTGACGCAGTGGGGGCCTACCTGATGGCAGATATCGCCCATATTGCCGGTTTAGTGGCCACTGGTCATCATCCTAACCCCCTACCCCACTGTGATGTGGTAACTACCACCACTCACAAAACCCTGCGCGGTCCTAGGGGGGGGTTAATTATGACCAAAGACGAGGAATTAGGCAAAAAATTCGATAAATCCGTCTTCCCCGGTACCCAAGGCGGTCCCCTAGAACACGTGATCGCGGCGAAAGCGGTGGCTTTTGGGGAGGCCCTGAAACCGGAGTTTAAAATCTATTCAGGACAAGTAATCGCTAATGCCCAAGCTTTGGCCGGTCAGTTGAAAGCTAGAGGGATTAAAATTGTCACCGATGGTACGGATAATCACTTGATGTTACTCGATTTAAGATCCGTGGGCATGACCGGGAAAGAAGCCGATCGCTTAGTGAGTACCATCAATATTACCGCTAATAAAAACACTGTTCCCTTCGATCCCGAGTCTCCCTTTGTCACCAGTGGTCTGCGCTTGGGTTCCCCGGCTATGACCACCAGAGGACTAGGAGAAACGGAATTTATCGAGATTGGCAACATTATCGCCGATATTCTCCTTAATCCCAGTGATGAAGACCTGAGAAATGCTTGCCGTCAACGGGTAGCGAAACTCTGTGAAAGCTTCCCCCTCTATCCCCATCTCCATATTTCCGTCCCCGCCTTGGCCTAAAACGAGAGATAATAAAAATTCATAATTGGCGATTGCCTGTCAGTTGCCAATTGTGAATTAAATCGCCCCCCCAATTCCCATGTCTGGAGATTTATACTATCTAATTGCTTTTCTGATCGCCCATACCGTGGTACTTTGGAGTACCCCCCTCGTCAGAACCGTCGGACTGAAAAGCGGTTACGTCGATAAACCCAACGAAGAAAGGAAGGTCCATGAAAAGCCCATGGTTCGACTGGGGGGAGTTTCGATTTTTGTCGGCGCTTTAACTGCACTCCTGATCGTTTGGTGGTTGGGAGGGTTTGCCGGTTTAAACAGCGATCGAGAATGGGAAGTTTGGGGCGTAACCCTAGGCGGTTTGGGCTTTTTCCTCATCGGTCTAGCGGATGATCTTTTTAATCTTTCGCCGCTCAATCGTTTGGTAATGCAGTTTAGCGTCGCTTTTCTAGCTTGGCAAGCCGGGGTAAGGATCGATTTCCTCTCTATTCCCTTCGGCGATTTATTACAAATTCATTGGCTAAGTTTACCGATTACTCTCCTCTGGTTAGTGGGGATGGCTAACGCGATTAACTGGATTGACGGTTTAGATGGATTAGCGGCGGGGGTTTCGGGTATATCTGCCGTGGTGATTTTGATTGTAACTTTGGTGATGGGACAACCGGCCGCCGCTATTATCGCCGCCGCTTTAGCGGGTGGGGCTTTGGGTTTTCTGCGTTACAATTTTAATCCTGCCCAAATTTTTATGGGGGATGGTGGGGCCTATTTTATGGGTTTTACCCTGGCGGGTGTGGCGGTGATTGGATTGGCTAAAACCACTGCTGTGACTACCGTTGCCGTTACCGCCGTCCTATTACCCTATCTCATCCTCGCGGTTCCTCTCCTCGATATGTCCACGGTGATTATTTCCCGTCTCAAACGCGGAAAATCCCCTTTTGTGGCTGATAAACGTCATTTACACCACCGTTTACTGAAAGCTGGTATCTCTCACCGTCTGACAGTGTTATTTATCTATGCCCTAACCCTCTGGGTGGGCAGTTTAGCCCTCGGTTTCTCCAATGTTCCCAGTGGTTGGGGTTTTGCCTTTGGTGCGACTCTCCTCCTCGGTTACGTCGGTTGGCAAGTCTGGCGCAATCGTGGCAGTGAACCGTAAACTATCTTAAAGTCGTCAGATATCAGCTTTTTTCTGCGGATATCTCTTCGGCATCCAGTTTGTCACTTTGAGAGGGCAAGCAATATCACAGTAATTCTATATTGATTTTCCGTCACCACAACCTCAGTTGATAACCTTTCTTCCATTGGTAAAGCATTTTTCCGCCTATCAAAGATAAATAACCAACCAAAATCTACCCCCAAACGCCCTAAATAAGACTTTAATTGTTCAATTCCATCAGGTTGCGGATCGCGTTTTTTATCCCGCCATACTTTTAATTCAATCCCTAAAATTACATCTTTGTAACTCAGACATAAATCCATTCTATCACTCTCAAGCACTGCGGGAATTTAGAGCAGGGATAAAAATTATTGAACCAACATAACAATATAAAATGGTGATTTTTTCCGCTTATCTAAAGATTATGTCGGATTAAATAATTGGCTGAGTTGTCAAGATTTTTAGACTGCCAAGATTAATTATCTATCTCAGCCCAAAATGGATGTCCTTTCTTGATAATGTGTCTTTCTGCTACTAACATTATTATTCGTTGTCTTTTAACTCAGCTATAATCTTTTCTGTCTTTCTTTTCGACCTTCTTAATCCGTAAATTCGAGAACAAAAAGAAGTAATAATGGCTATTAAATCTGACATCAACTCATCTTGCTTATCCTCACTTTGATTGACAATCTCCACTTTTTTATCTAGTTCTTTTAACAAGATTTCTAGATAATTAGTCCCAAATCTGGCTAGACGCTCTTTGTGTTCAACAATTAAAACATTATAATTGGGGTCAACTAGAATTTTGGCTAATTGTTGGCGATTATCGTCTAATCCACTGCCTACTTCTTTGACGACTTTGTAGATTTTGTAGCCTCTAGCAACAGCATAATCTTTTAATCGGTCAGCTTGTCTATCTAGATTGTCTTTATTTTCGGCGCTGGAAACCCTTGCATAAATGCAAGCTATCAAGTCGGGTTTTGAATGGTTGTCATCCGTTATGATAATTGTACCAGAAGGCAATTGATAGCCTGTTAAATTCCCTTGTTTCCACCACCTCCAAGCCGTTCGATAACTTATTCCTGTTTTTTTTGCATAGTCTGAT
>NZ_JADBRW010000120.1:0-6505 GCF_020247025.1 Microcystis sp. M109S1 | reverse complement strand
TGTCAGTCTGTAGAGCGACCATAAGACCAGAACAGAGTAAATCTGTTAAGGCCGGTGCGGAACCCCGCAAGGGAAAGAAGCAGAAACCTAAATCGTGAGGTTTGGGAATCACCGTCCGTTTACGGCGGTGAGGATGTCAACTGTATATTTGGGCTTCTAGTTTTGGGAGCAAGGTTTTTTGTCAAACCACAGCGCAGCCGTTATGGAGAGATAATTTTTAATGATTTAACAAATCGCTTACAACCTTTAAAAACAGCCAATAGCAGCGATTCTGAACTTGTACTTGCGGTCGCGTTGTTTGGAGCAACAGTTCTGATGGCCGATATGGCTTTAGCAGACTTGTATCAAATGCTGACTCCCACAGCCGCTGCTAGTAGCGGCAGTGATGGCAGCAGTGATGGCGGCAGTGGCGGCAGTGATGGCAGCAGTGATGGCGGCAGTGGCGGCGGTTGTGGCGGTTGTGGCGGTTGTGGAGGTGGTGATTGATTGAGTTCAAGACTATTAACAGCCGCTCGAGCGAAGCGTGATGCCGAACCGCGAACTCCGTTAAATTTGTCTGTTTTTAGCGGAAGTTCCCCCATAGAGATTCTGCCACAGCAGAGGTTGTCGCTTTTTGTCAAAGGGAAACTTCCGTTGAACATTCCCGCCACCGTAGCTCTGTTAATTTTTGCCTTAATCTCCTCTCTGGTTTGATTGCTTACTGCCATCAGCCGAAAAAACCCTCCTTGAACATGGAATTTTATCGCCTCTACTTAACCCGAACTCGGGTTAAATAGCCATTTTTCAGGAGAAAAGCTCTCAGGGCAGTGGGAAAGTCTGGATATTTGCCGATCGCTGTACTTTCGCCATAGATATCGAGACCCCAATCGGAGTTTTTATCGTAATTAGCGAGGAGAAATTGCCAAGCTTCTTCGTATTCTCCTAGGAGAATTTTTTGGGCGACATAACCAGCCAAAATGCCATTGACTTCGGCTTTTTCTTTTTTAGCTAACTGAAAGGCTCTCAACATTGCTGCTAAAGTTTTTCTTAATTTTTTGGGATATTTTCTAGTGACATCCGCTAATTTACCCTGTTGAAAAGTATAAATTATCGAGGGAGGAAAAGAGGCGGCGTAGGAACTAAAAGCATATAAAAAAGCATTATCAACGGTGACAAATTCATAATTATTATCTCCATCTAAATCTTCAAAGGAACCACCACTACCATCTAAAAAACCCGTTTCTTCTCTAATAAATTTATCTTTTTGCCAAGTATAAATTACCAAAGATGTGCAGCAATGTGCGCCGCCGCTATAGGTGGAGACGATAATCTCATCGATGCCATTATTATCTAAATCTCTTAATTCGACATAGCCGGATCCAAAGGCACTATAGCCGCTATTTTCCTGATAAATTTGCTCGTTATAAAAGATTTGATAAGAAACATTATTAATATCATAATTATCATCAACTCTCTCGTTTAGGTCGATGGGTTGATAGCTAACTTTTACCTTAATTTTCCCCGATCTAACCACTTGATTTGTTAGGGTTTGACCGGTATCAAAATCGAGTTTAGTCACGGCTAAACTCGCAGCTGTATTGCCCAAAAATTGAGATAATAAGCAGAAAATAAAGCAAGTTTTGCTAATATCCATCGGCTAATTCACAGAGAGAGATTAATTTCAGTGTATCTTACTTATTACCCCCGACAATCAGCCGTTAACTTTTCGAGAAAAACTATCTATTCCAAAGTTTTAACGCTCAAAACTTGGGGAGGTGTGGCATCGGGGGGATAGAGAAAATCGAGATTAATGTCGCGTCTGGCTCCGGGGGGAAGTTCCACCTGTACTAAAGCTTCTCCCTGTTGTCCTTCCCGTTGAACGAGATGGAAAAAACGTTCCTCGGTGCGTCCCAGAGCGTTACGATAGGTAACGCGCACTGCACCCCGGAAAAATACCGGTCCCTGGACGGGTTCAACAAATAGCAAGCGATCGAGATAATTGTCTTCTTTAATTGGGGTTTGAATACTCAAAGCCACCACCTGCGTTTTGCTAGTGTTGTTATATAGAGGTAAAGTCAGATAGTAGTGAACACCGTAGTTACCGTGAGCTTTGAAAGCCGTATCGGGATAACGCACTAACATGGGGGCGCTTTGAATTTGTCTGGTTCCGAAAGTAGCTGCTGTCACCGTACTTAAAGGATAGGCAAAAGCTTGACCGGGTTGAGGAATGGTGAGATTAATTCCCCCTTTGGGATCGACAATGCGGGTTGCCCATTCCGAACCGACAGAAATTCCGGCCACGCGACCATAAAAATTTCTTCTTCCAGGGAACCATTGATCGGGGGGAGTGGGGGGAAAATCGCGAGGAGCGGCTAAATCACCTCTAACTAATAGGGTACGCCATTCCTCTAGGGTAGGGGGACGAAAGGTTTCTATTTCCCGATCTTCGATTTTGACTTTTTGGGGAACTTCGTAGAGGGCTAAATTGGCCATATAGACAGGGCCATCGCTGTAGAGACGTAGGAGGGTCGAGCGGGCGCTACTTCTGGGGATAACCAGATCGAATAGCATCCGACTTTGGCCTGGGGGAATGACGATCTGGGTGGGAAATTGGGTATCATGGCGACGACGCATGATATCGCTGGCTAAACGGGAACCGGGACCGGAAAAAACCCGGCCATTGGGATCTTCCACCAGAGAGGGTAAATCGACAAAAGGGGCATCGGCGGAGGTGACGTAACTGACTCCTTGCAGGATGCGGATAACGAGGTTTCTGGAGGTGGGATTAGTAACGATCAGGCCCTGGTGCAGGTCGCGATTGGGATCGGTTTGACGGGCGATGTGGTGGGTGAAAACGTCAAAACGTCCTTGTAGGGGATGATTGAGATGGGCTACGGGATAACGTTTTCCTTTGCCGGGGAAAGTGGAGAGGAGAATTCCCTCTTTTTCTACGACTTCGGGACTATTGCTATTAAAAACCAGCACATCATTTAGTTGACCGGGCAACTGACGCACTTCCTGATATTGGGTGATTAATTTCCTCTCTATCTGGGGCAAGACCGAGGCGGACTGAGCTAAAAGAATAGTGGGTAAGAAAGAAAGCATGGAGATTCTATATTTATAGGATCTAATTAAGGGTGAGTCGATGGAGAGATGAAGTTATACAACAATATAGGCGAGTGTGTCCGGGCGATCGATAAAGAATCTTAATATATTTTTCAGGCCTGATCAAGCCATGTCAGGGGTGATGTGATCTAGGGGCGGTTTTCTGGGTTAGCAAGGGAGAATAACCCTTGCTATTGCCGATTTTAGCCTTTAAGTTGACAATGACCGGTAACTGCTCACCCTAGCTTTAAATTTCGCCGCGAATTTCTTCGACTATGCCATCTCTAAGGACGAGTTCTACATTCATTTTGGCCACTAAGTTATCGCCTTTTTCGACACGGAAAAAACTTTCTAGTTGTGCTTGGGCGACTTCTTGATTGAGTTCCAAGAGTTGTACCTGTTGCAATTGTTGCAGATACTGGTTTTTTTGTTCGAGAAACTCACTTTTCTGTTGATTGACTTGGATTTGAATATTGTCAATCTGTTGGGCAGCCGCGGGGGGTAAGGGGATCAGACTCTGACGCTGAATTTCTGCGATCGCTCTTTGGCCTTGGGTTTCTAATTGTTGAATTTGTGCGTCAATTTGAGCCATTTGTGCTTGTAATTGCTGTTGTGCTTCTTCTTTCCAGCGCGGAGTCACGATGACTTTAATTGTCACCGGGCGCTTCAGTAATAAACTGGTTTGTGCGTCATCCATGATTTGCTTATCCTAAAAAGGTCTTTTTGTCAAGAGGTTAGGGAATATTTGCCGGAAATATTTACTTGGCAAACATCTCGTTAATCATATCGCGATAGCGTTGCGTTACTACCGGTCGTTTAATCTTTAAAGTTTGGGTCATCATGCCGTTTTCTTGGGAAAAAGGCTCTAAAATTAACTCAAAGGTTTTAATCTGGTCATCGGCACGATAACTGGGCCGATTTCTTACCTCGCGCTTTAATTCTTGTTGGTAGAGAGCTAAGACTTTTTTGCTGTAGAGATCGCTAGAAAGAATCGTTGAGCGATCGCTGTGAAGATCGGGTAAATTTAAGGATATTTTCTGTTCTTGGGCCCAATTGGCCAGTATATCAAGATTAGGCACGATCAAAGCCCCCAAAGCTTTTTGATCCTGTCCCACTAGCATAATTTGGGAGATAAAGGGACTGCGTAAACAAGCATCTTCAATCGGTTGCGGTTCGATATTTTCACCATTGCTCAAAACAATTGTATCTTTGGCCCGTCCGGTTAAAACTAAATCCCCGGCAGCGGTTAACCAACCAATATCACCGCTATCAAACCAACCATCGGGAGAAATCGCTTTTTCGGTTGCTTCTGGTTTTTTATAATATCCCTGCATCACCTGCGGACCACGAATCAAGACTAAACCGTGTTTTTCTGTCGGTAAGACTTCTTTGCTGTGTAAATCGACAATACAGATTTCTGTCTGAAAGACGGGACGACCGGCAGACCCGCGCAGGTTATGATCGATACGACGGACGGTAGCGACGGGAGAAGTTTCTGTCAGTCCATAACCAACTAAGATCGGGATTCCCGCAATCTCATAGAAAGTATCTAGATGTCTAGCTAAGGAACCACCGCCACTAACGAAGATTTTAACTTTATTTCCCACTGCTTGGCGAATTTTGTTATAAACTAGCTGGTCACCGATGGCATGGAGGGGATAGAGTAAGAGGGATTGAATTCTTGCTTTTAGTCTTTCGATCCCGGAAGCGTGAAGGTGATCTAGACTGAGATTATCGGCGATACGTTTAGCAAGAACGTACTTTTCCGACTTTTCTAGAAAAAATCGCACCAATTTCTGTTTTTTAGCCGGTTGTTCGCTAAATTGTTTTTGGATACCCTCGTAAAGAGATTCCCAAAGACGGGGAACTCCCACCATTAATTGGGGACTAAATTGCTTTAAATCCTGCTTAAAAGTGCGAATACTGGTATAAATCTGGGTGCAACCCTGAGCTAGACTGAAATACTCACAACTGCGCTCGTAGGAATGCCATGAAGGTAGTATACTTAAAACTCGATCGCCGGGAGCCGGTTGAAAGATAGCATTTAAGTTGCGTACTTGATGGAGTAGATTACCGTGACTTAACATCACCCCTTTTGGTTGTCCCGTCGTCCCCGATGTGTAGATGAGGGTAGCCAGATCATTTTCGCTCTTGGTGATGGGTTTAAGGGTGTTCTCAGCCCCGATCGCCATTAGTTGCTTGAAATTTAAGGTCTGCACGGAAATCGCCCCAGTAGCGGGGTCTTCGTCGGTGAGCAGCACGATTAATTTCAGGGGCAATTCAGGGATTTTCGGCAGTAATTTCCCTAAAGTTTGGTTATTTTCGACAATCAGCGTCTGACTGTCACTATCGGCCAGAATATAGGCTAATTCCTCTGCATCTGCTTGAGCAGATCGTACCGCATTGGCGGCCCCGGCTGCCATGGAACCTTGGTCGGCAATAAACCACCGGGGACTATTATCGGCAAATAAAGCGACATTTTCGGTTTCTGTGACTCCTAATGCTTGCAAAGCGGCGGCAAATTGCTGAATTTGTTGATAAAGTTGCCGATAGGTGAGAATTACTTCCGGTTTACTGTGGGGATCCTGTAGGGCGATAATATTGGGGAAACGTTGGGCAACTATTGACCAAACTTCGGGTAAAGATTGAATATTTGAATAGTCAATTAGGGTTGTCATAGCAGTAGTTATAGAGGGTTACAAGGGTAATAACATATAGATTAACCATTCGAGGCTCTTTTTGCTGGTTCTCCTAGACAGTATTTCAACAGGTATCTAATCCTGCAAAGTTAATTTCCTAGAGGAGACTCGGAGAGAGAAGACTTTTCAGTTATCAGTGAACAGTGAGGGATAATCAGGGAATGCTAACGGCTTAGATGTATAATTAATTTTGCTTAGGTACTTAATATAGTTGTGATTAGGATAAAAAACGATGATTGCTTTATCTAACTATAATAATCTCACTCCAGACGAATATCTTCAGTTTGAAGAAAAAAGTCCCATTAAACACGAGTATATCGATGGGCAAATTTACGCCATGGCAGGGACGACTGATACTCATAATATTGTTTCGGGGAATATATACACAATTGTTCGTAATCATTTGCGGGGTTCCGATTGTCGGGTTTATTTTGCCGATGTGAAAGTCAGATTAGAGAAACGCAATCACTTTTATTATCCTGATATTCTTGTCACCTGCGATGACAGAGATAGAGAAACTGCTACCTACAAAAGTTTTCCTAAATTGATTATTGAAGTTCTCTCCGATTCCACAGAAGCTTTTGACAGGGGTGATAAATTTAATGATTATCAAACTCTAGAAAGTTTGCAGGAATATGTCTTAGTGAAGAGTAAACACCAACGAGTGGAAACTTTTCAACGAGGTGAACAGGGTTTATGGATTCTGCAAACCTATCAGCAAG
>NZ_JADBRW010000012.1:0-6401 GCF_020247025.1 Microcystis sp. M109S1 | reverse complement strand
CGTTATCGTGGAATTAACCTCTCCTAGTACCGCGAGAACCGATAAAGTGCGAAAAAAAGCCATTTATGAGGGAACCTTCCGCACGCCAGATTATTTCATCTACGATCCTTTTGATGGCAATTCTTTACAAGGATGGCATTTGGGAGCAGACCAACGCTACCATTCTTTAGAACGAAACGAGCGCGGCTGGTTATGGTGCGAAACCTTAGGCTATTGGTTGGGAACTTGGGAGGGGACTATTGACCGAGAAACGGCAATTTGGGCGAGATTTTATGACCCGGAAGGCAATTTAATCCCCTTACCAGAAGAAGCGGCACAAGAGCAAGCGGCCGCAGCACAGGAGCAAGCGGCCGGAGCACAAGAGCAAGCGGCCGCAGCACAAGAGCAAGCGGCCGCAGCACAGGAGCAAGCGGCCGCAGCACAGGAGCAATTAAATGCTACTCAGCAAGCTCTGGAAGCGGAAAGACAGCGTTCTCAACGGCTGGCGGCTCGTTTGCGGGAAATGGGGATAGAGCTATAGTATAGCTGTATTTGTTTAGGTGAGGAGGTAAACTACTGGTGTTTCTCCTCGCTTAAAGTCGGTTAATTTCTCCTTTCACGGTTGAGGGATCCTGCAATCCCAGTGTATTTGAAATCTAGCTCGACACCTGTTTGCTGCTGTGATTACCTTTTGACCAGTGGGTAATTATTGATCAGAGTTTTCTTTTATTCTTCCTTAAACAGTAAACAGTAAACAGTGAACTGAAAACTCACATCTGATAACTGATACCTTTCTCGGAGTCTCAACTAGGAAATTTATTTGGCACGACTACTTATACTTATATGTCTAATCTATCTTTGGGAGCGCAACCTCCCCTCGAATTTATCCCCCCTGACCTTAATCCCTTGCTTTTAAAGGGATGTCAAATCTTTTTACCTCTTTGGTTACAAACTCAAACCAACTTAAGAGAAATTTCCGCCGCCAATCTAGAAACTTTAATCACATTTTATCAAAAAAGTCAAGAGAAAAAAGTCCGTTTACTGCTTGCTTTCCGTCATCCCAGTATTAACGATCCCTACTGTATGGCCTATCTTTTATGGAAATTAGTACCCAAAAAAGCCCAAGAGTTAGGAATAAAATTAAACAATCCAATTCACGCTCATTTTATGTATGATCGAGGGATTCCTTTATGGGCTGGAGAAAGGGTAGGATGGTTATATTCTAAGTTAGGTGGCACACCAATTCAACGGGGAAAAGCCGATTTAATCGGATTGCGATCGGCTCGTCGTTTATTATTAGAAGGAGATTATCCTTTAGCCGCTGCTCCGGAAGGGGCAACTAACGGACATAATGAGCTTGTTAGTGCTATTGAACCGGGTATTTCTCAATTGGCTTTTTGGGGGGTGGATGATGTCAAAAAAGCTAAACAACAGCAAGAAGTAATTATTTTACCTATTGGTATTCAGTATTTTTATCTGACTCCAGTGTGGCAAAAAATCGAGCAAATTTTAACTAATTTAGAAACCGATAGCGGTTTAGAATCAATCCCGAATTCATCCCTAGAAGAAAAGGTTTTATACGAGCGTCTTTTTCGGTTAGGAGAAAGATTATTATCTTTAATGGAGGATTTTTATCGAGATTTCTACTATCAATCTTTGCCTGTAGTACCTGCCAATGGTGATGATCCAAACGAAACCCTAGCCAAACGTTTAGCCAATTTATTAGATGTGGCCCTACAAACCGTAGAAAAGTATTTTAATGTTTCTCCTAATGGTAATGTAATCGATCGCTGTCGTCGTTTGGAACAAGCAGGATGGGAACGTATTTATCGCCAAGAATTAAAACCCACTCACTCTATTTCTCCCCTTGAATTAGGATTAGCTGATCGCCTGGCTGATGAAGCTAATTTAAAAATGTGGCACATGAGAATTGTCGAAAGTTTCGTGTCAGTAACCGGTTATTATGTCAAAGAAAAACCCACCGTAGAAAGATTTGCCGAGACAATTTTATTACTCTGGGATTTAGTGACAAGAATTAAGGGAGGTAATCCCTTTTTTCGTCCCCAAATTGGTCAACAAAAAGCGATAATAACTATTGGTAAACCTATTTCCGTATCCGAGCGCTATGCTGATTATAAAAGCGATCGACGCTCGGCCGTAGCACAATTAACCCAAGATTTACAAACCAGTTTAGAAAGTTTAATTATTCATCAGTAGATAATTAGGGTTTGCTGAAAAAGTTTGTTGGTGGGGTTAGGAGTCAGTTATCAGATTTGAGTTATCATACTAAATCCGTTGAGCATAGGCTACTTATGAGGACAGGCACTCATGCAATAGGCAATAGGCAAAAGGGGGAATAAATAATCATTCTTTAATAACCGGATTTAGTAGCAGTTATCAGTTCACTGATTACTGTTCACTGAGAAAACTCCCCAATTCCCACTCCCCAATTCCCACTTCCCACTTCCCACTTCCCACTTCCCCGGGAAAAACCTTTTCACCTAGCTCTAGTATAGGAGATAGTACGGGAATCTGGAAAAACTTAATACCGAAAACCCTACCCCGGTCAGAGAATATTTTATCTATCCTAAAAGTGTAGAGACAAACCAACATCTCTAGCGTTAAGAAAACTTCGGAGGTGAATTATATGGCACTTATACGTTGGGAACCTTTCAGAGAAGTGGAAAGCCTACAGAAAGAAATGAATCGCTTGTTTGACCGTCTTGTGCCGACTGATGTAGGCAATGGCGAGAAAATGGGGTTATCCTTCATCCCGGCGGCGGAAATAACCGAAACGCCAGAGGCAGTTCAGATTAAACTGGAAATACCTGGTATGGAGGCCAAAGACCTCAACCTAGAAGTAACAGCCGATAGTCTGACCATTAATGGTGAAAGGAAATCGGAAATTAAAACCGAAGAAGAAGGATTTACCCGCACTGAATTCCGTTATGGTAAATTCCATCGGGTTATTCCTCTACCAGTCCGGGTTGATAACAATAACGTGACTGCTGAATACAAAGATGGCATTCTCAATCTCACCCTCCCGAAAGCGGAAGAAGAAAAAAATAAAGTGGTGAAAGTGTCCATCAATCCTACCATTGCTCAATGATGTAGCACTCATTGTCCGGTCTTGAGCAAAAAGGTTAACCTAGTCTGATTAAACCAAAGCGGGAGTATGCTTTGATACTCCCGCTTTTAGCTTCCATCTGCCTAACCCTTTAATTTAAAATTTCTAACACTGCTTGGGGTGATAATTTATCTTTAAACCAGATAACCTGAGCGGGTAGATTTTGAAATTTAACTCCGGCTTTTTCTAGATTTAACCGTTCCGATACGGCTAAAATGAGATTATTTGCTTGGGCCGATTTAACCTGTAAAAATTTCTTTTGTAGGTATTCTGGTCGCCAATAACCAACAATTTCGAGGAGAAAAACGCGACCATCGGGATGCAATAAACGGAAATCGGGAATCATCACTCCTCCGGGTAAAGGCACTAAATCCACTTCCCTTTCTAGTTGCCATTCAGTTTTTAACTGTAACCAACGTTTAGCGAAAGATTCCTCTAACATACTATCGTAGGGTTTCCCGGGGGAATAGTGGGACACCAGACCACAGTTATCCTCTAAATTAAACTGTTGTTTTTTAATAGTTCCTGTATAGGAATCTTTATACTGTAATTGTGCCTTCAGATTCCAGTGAGTAACATGGAGTAAGGCCGGAATTAATTTAGCGATTTCAATGCCATAACGACTATTAGCTTTAAATAAACTGGTGGGACCATCGATAGTAATAGTAAATCCCGTGTCGGCATCCCCTTCGATATAAGTCATTAAACGAAATAGTTTTAGATAGCGAAAGAGATATTTATATTCCCCTGGATCGTTGCGGTGGACGTTGATGATTAAATAACTGGCCCGATAAAAAATACCTTGAATTTGCGAGAGGTTAAAACGATGAATTAGGTTTTCGGGGGTAGGAGCATCAAATTGAGTGAGAATTTTATTCTCCGCTAAATCAGCATAGAGTCCTTTTTCTAGAGCCACTGGAAAAATTTCTTGATTTAATTCTTGGCTGAGTTGCTGGGCAATTTTCTCCAGAATTAGCGATCGATTTTGGGGAATAGGAACAAAGTTAGCCGCTTGTTCAAAAACTCTTTTTCTTAATTCCTGCGGTTCTAAGGGACTAATAATCTCAAAGGTGGCAAAATGATTGGTTAATAGGTGAGCAAATCCCCGTTTAATTTTATAATCGGGACTGTCTCCCTCCAAGATTAGGAGTTTTTGGCTTAATTCTCCCTTAGTTTGACCGATACTTTCCTGAAAACAGTTGATTTGTTCTTTAGCGATCATCAGATAATCGGTCGCGAGCGGTAAGCGTTTGGGAATAATTGTCTCGCCATTTTGACGGGAAATCAATAAATCGGTCGGTAACATGGCAAGCTAGAGAAGAATAATCAGATGGGGAGAGGTGGGACGACAAGGAAAGGTCGAAACCCCAAAAATCCCCCGATTCTAACTATTTTGTTCGATATAACGCTCTAAATCCTCGATCACACGGGTTAATTCTGCTTCTGTGGTTAAGCGTAGGCGATCGTCACGAACCGTTAACAAAACTTTAGCCGAAAAAGGACTCGGATAAATATTGGGATTACAAAACACTTCCAGAAACACATCACCAGTGTGCTGATATTCCAGCGGTTTTTGGGGTTGGGGTTTACCCCCACTAGAGGCATTACTGGCGATCGCTTTCAGGCGATCAAGTAAAATATTAATTTCCCTTTGCAAATCCAGAGCAGCACTGGGACTGAAACGAAAAGTAACGGAACCTTGCAAGAGATTAAGAGTTAAAGGAATCATGGAAAAAATCAGGTTAGGAGAAGGACTGAAGTCAATTATATTAATTTGTGGAAATTTGGGGAAATTGGGTTTTGGGGGATTGTTCAGTCATCAGTAAACAGTAAACAGTAAACAGTAATCAGTGAGGTTCTTCGTTACTTGGTCTGGTTCGATCGGGTGATCGCTAAGTAGGTGGGTGGAATTAAATATAAGATGAACGTAGGTTGGGTTGAAGCATGAAACCCAACGCCTAGGTTCGGTTCGATCGGGTGATCGCTAAATGTCTTTCTATATAATGGTTTCATCCCTTATAACCCCGTCCATTGCATAACAGGAACCGAAAGGCCATCAGTGAACTGAAAACTCACCACTGATAACTGATAACTGATAACTGATAACTGATAACTGAATTTACCGACGGGGAACGAGATTAATCCGGCCCTCGTCCATTTCATCCATGAGTAACTCTAGGGCCTCGTAATCCACATCGGAAACGTAGCCAAGACGAGCGAGGAGTTCATTAATTCCGTTTTCGATTTCTGGCGTGATTTGACGATAATATAGGGCTTGTTCCACTAATTGGCGGATAGTCGGCTGGGTATCCACAATTTCCTTACTCTAGCTCAATAAATCTAGTTTCTGTATCCTGCTTTACTTTATTTCAGCAAAAATACCAGTATAATGCTCGGTCATCAACAGTCATTCGAGATTAGAGCTTAAACCTAACGACTTTCCCCTGATGTTCGCCCTAGTAAGCCTTGATCACTGTTTCTCTTTACTCCCCGGATCATCAGGTTAACCTAAAACCGGTTCCTTTCTAAAGGGGTAAAGATTAAGAAAAGATTAATCTTTTCAGGAGAGAGAAAATTGATCAAGACGAAGGTTACAAAATCAGAAAGTTAGGACATAATAGCGGTATCTGATCTCCAGTTAAAAGGTTCATTTATGAATTTCAAAGCCCAGCCATGAAAAGTCCTGTAAAAGTCCCGGAAATTGCTCTATTTGAGCCAAACGGCTATATTACCGCCGCTAACGTCCTAGAATTTCAAGAGCAGCTCACCAATCTGGTTAACCGGAGTCGCTCTATCACCTTTCTGGTGGATATGAGTAGGGTGGAATTCCTCGACAGCGCTGGATTAATGGCTTTAGTTAGCGCCTTTCGTCTGGCTCAAAGTCAAGAAAAATCACTCAATATCTGTTCTATTCCACCTTCAGTCAAGATTATCTTTGAATTAACCCAACTCGATCGGGTTCTCTCGATTTTCCCTAGCCGTGCTGACTTTGATGCTGTTTTCACCCTCACCCAAGCGGCGTAAGCAGACAAAATAGGGTTTCTCGCCGCAATTTCTCGGCTGCACTCTCAATTCTACCGGTAAATCACCTCTTGACCGGGCAGATTGCCCTTTACCGAAATTTTGGGTTAAAGCCCCGTCCTTTTAGGACGGCACTGATTTTATCTAAGTACCCCGTGGGTAAAATGTTTGTCTTAGAGTTTAAAGTTAAAGCTAAAACTCAACAGTATCAAGCCATAGACGATGCTATTCGTACTGCTCAATTCATCCGTAACAAATGTGTAAGGTTATGGAT
>NZ_JADBRW010000119.1:0-9575 GCF_020247025.1 Microcystis sp. M109S1 | reverse complement strand
TGGTTTGACTACCGCCTTCATTTCTAAGACAATCATTGTTTATCGACCTCAAACAACTTATTTTATTCTAACATATCCTGCACAAAACTGTCAAGGATTTAGTGGTGCTTCCTGTCACTGAGCCTGTCGAAGTGCTGTTCTATATTGGTCGGGTTTCATCCCGTCAGTCAAACTGAGGGTCTTCACCCGACATTTAAGATAAAAACAAAACATCCAGACGTTGACTTTATGGAATTTGCTGGTATGGCGGCAGATATAGAAAATACTATGCAAAAGATTGTCGAAGTAAGGGCGAAGCATTCGGACGATAACCTATCGCTGAAACCGTAGATTTCCTATCTGAATGCTGCGCCCCTACTTTTTCCGCATACCCTAATTAATCGGGCAATTTATACTGTTCCACAATCTTTTTAGCATATTCAGGAACATGGGCTGCTAATTTTTCAGGATAATTACGTTTAACATAAAGGTAATTACGGGTAAAGTGAGAATCGATGGAAAAGCGAGCGTATTCTAAACCTTTAGGTCCGATTTTTTCAATTACTACTCCCATCATTTTTGCCGCCCACATCGGCAATGTTACACCTTTGTCGTAGGCAGGAATGCTATTTTGTACCGCCTGTTTTCTATCACCACTAGACATAACATCTTGGGTATCTAATTGGTCTTTAACTAACTCTAACATTTCCTTGCCCGTATCATTACGAACGACAATCCATTGCCAGCCAAAAGGCGCGCCCATATAGCCCACAACTAAATCTGCAAGGGAGTTAACATAATCAAAACAAGTCATACAGGAAGGGGCAAAAACATCCTTTAATTTATTAGTCTTTAAGCCAAAAAAGGGAACCATTTCGATCGAGCCGTCTTCGTGTTTAAAGTGTACCCGAAAATCCTGCATAAATTCGTAATGAACCACGGTTTCTGGGGAACGACTGGTAGTTTCTAGAAACTTTTGCAGTCCTGAGCGGGTGACATTATCGACGCAGGGAGTTCCTAAGACATATAATTTTTCTAAGCCTAATTTTTTTTCTACTGCTCTTAGGGCTTGAATTTGACAACCAACTCCGATAACTAATAACCGTTTCATGCCCGATTTTTCAATTTCTTCTAGGACTGATAAATTGGGAGAAAGAGTCGGTTTATTAACTTTAGCGGCAAGGATTTCTTCAGTGGTACGGGCGAGAATCGGTTGCGGTTGAAAGCGATCCTCGGCGGTATTCTGCACACAAACCACCCCTTCTACCAAACCACGAGCGAGCATTTCACAGGCAATTGTACTGACAATTCCTGTCCATTGCGCCCCGGGGATGGCTTGTTTTTTCTTGGCAGCCATCATCTCTTGATGAACACCAAAATAGAGATCATTTTCCTGATTTAAGTCGCGACTTTTGCCGTGTGCTTCTGCTTCTAAATCGGCGATTTGTTGATTTAGAAAAGCACAAGCTTCTTTAACATAGTGAATATAATAAGTGTCACAAAGTCCGCACTCGCTACACAATTCTTTGGCAGGACGACGACTATTGGGTTTGAGGGCTTTGGCTTTTAGGTGTGGCGCAAGCGAGTTCATAATCTTAAAAGGCAACTAGGTCAAGGGTTTTTTCTATCGATCGTTTACCTTACCGCATTCGATCGCTTTGTTACCAATCTTTTTAAAGAAATGTAACGATTACCTGGAATAGGATCAGAGCAAAGCTTCTAAGGTGGCGACGACGGAAGCCGCTAAAGCTTCTAAATCATAACCGCCTTCTAAGCCAAAAAGCAGCGGTTTATTGAGAGTTAAGAGGTATTTCGTTAAAATTCCATAATCTTGTGGTTGTAAACAAATGCCCGCCAGAGGATCCGCTTGATTGGCATCATATCCAGCACTAACAATCACTAAATCTGGTTGAAAATTTTTCAGAAAAGGTATGACTTGCCCCTCAAAATGTTCTTGATAATCTTTAATGGTACTTCCCGCCGGTAAGGGAATATTCAAAACATTATCAAACTCCCCTTTTTCTCTCGCTTCTCCCGTGCCGGGATAAAAGGGGAATTGATGGAGGGAACAATAGGCAATCTGGGGATGATTTTCGACTATATCCTGGGTGCCATTGCCGTGATGCACGTCCCAATCAAGAATCGCTACTTTTTGCACTCTTTTGTTTTCTAAAGCATAATAAGCGGCAATAGCAGCATTAGAAAACAGACAGAAACCCATGCCATAATTAGAAGTGGCATGATGACCGGGAGGACGGGCTAAAATAAAGGCAGGATCGCCGGTGGATAAGACTCGATCGACTCCATCTAACCAGCCACTAACCGCTAGTAACGCCACATCGTAACTACGGGCAGAAACGGGAGTATCTGCATCCAATCTTCCACCGCCCCGTTGACAAATTCGCCGCAATCTATCAACATAATCTTGATTATGAACTTGTTTAATCAAAGGGATTACTTCGTCACGAATTTCGATCGGTGTGGGTAAATGCCATGTTAATTTTGACTGCCATTCTGTTTGTTTTAAAGCTCCGACAATTGCCGTTAAACGCGCCGCTTTTTCGGGATGGTAAATACCTGTATCGTGATCGAGAAATTCATCGGAATAGATAATCGAGATCATAATCAAATTACTGCTTAACTCGTTGGTTTTTGAGCAACCTAATGGTTTTAATCTACCAGAAAAGCAGCGGCTTGAGGGGCTATAGTGAAAAAACTTTACTGATTGGGTCACTTTGGCCGGATGATGCAATTATCTTTCCCTAAGGTGACAGGAAAAAAATGCTGACAAATTTTCGGAAATTTCAGCTAGAAGTTAATGGCATTACTATCAATGGTATCAAAGGTGGGCGCGGTTTTCCGCTGCTTTTGCTCCATGGTTATCCCCAAACCCATCAAATGTGGCATAAAATTGCCCCCCGATTAGCGGCTAATTTTACGGTTATCGCCACGGATCTGCGCGGCTACGGGGATAGCGATAAACCCTTACCCCTAGAGGATTCTAGCAATTATTGCAAGCGAGTCATGGCCCTCGATCAGGTGTTGCTGATGGAAAAATTGGGTTATCAGGAGTTTTATCTGATCGGCCACGATCGAGGGGCGCGAGTTTCCCACCGTCTCGCCCTTGATTTTCCCGAAAAGGTCAAAAAACTCGTTTTACTCGATATAGCCCCAACGCTGGCGATGTACGAAGCTACCAATCAAACTTTTGCTACTGCCTACTATCATTGGTTTTTCTTGATTCAGCCTTCCCCTTTTCCTGAAACCCTGATCGCCGCTAATCCCGATTATTATCTGCAACATTGCTTGCAAAGTTGGGGGCGAGATTTTAGCGCTTTTACAGAGGAAGCTTTGGGGGAATATCAGCGTTGTTTTCGAGATTTGAGGACAATAACCGCCACCTGTGCCGATTATCGGGCTGCCGCTACCATCGATTTAGAGCATGATCGTCAGGATTTAGACCGGAAAATTTCCTCCCCCCTCTTGGTTCTTTGGGGAGAAAAAGGTTTCATTGCGCGTCAATACGATGTGATCGCTCTTTGGCAGCAGCGAGCTAATCAAGTCACTGGACAGGCGATCGCCAGTGGTCATTTTTTACCGGAAGAAGCACCGGAAGAGACGGGACAGGCGATCGAGGATTTTCTTCAATAAGTAAAGATATTGACAGCATAATTCTCCCAGTTAGGAGTGAGATTTTTCAATCAATTACCGATCAAATATTATTATGCAAATGCTAAAATATTCCCTGATTGTCCCCATCTATAACGAGGAAGAAACTATTGCCGAACTATATCGCCGGGTGAGTGCCATCATGAATAATTTAGATGGGGAGGTAGAATTAATCCTAGTAAATGATGGTAGTAAAGATAGTTCCTTAAAACTGCTGCGAGAACTGCACAAAGCTGATTTTCGAGTGTGTTATATCAGTTTCGCCCGCAATTTTGGTCATCAAGCGGCGGTGACAGCTGGACTTAATTTTTGCCGAGGACAAGTAATTATTGTTTTGGATGCCGACCTGCAAGATCCGCCCGAATTAATTCCCCAAATGATTGAAAAATGGCAAGAGGGGTATCAAGTAGTTTATGCCCAAAGAACCAAAAGAAAACAAGAAAGTTGGTTTAAAAAACTGACGGCCTATCTCTTTTATCGTTTGCTTAAAAGACTAGCCGATGTGGATATTCCCGCCGATACAGGAGACTTTTGTTTAATGGATCGTCAGGTAGTAGATCTATTAAATTCTCTCCCAGAAAGAAATCGTTATATTCGTGGGTTGCGCGCTTGGATTGGCTTTCCACAAACTGCGGTTAAATTTGAGCGGGATGCGCGCTTTGCCGGGGAAGTAAAATATACCTTTAGCAAATCATTATCTTTAGCTATTAATAGCCTAGTATCTTTTTCTCGTGTCCCCTTACGTTTTGCTACCTATCTAGGATTATTTTCTGCCCTGATATCTTTGATTATGGCTCTGTTAGTATTATATTGGCGTTTACAGCAACCCGACTCACCGATCACGGGTTTTGCCACGATTATGATCGCTATATTTTTTCTGGGTTCTGTACAGCTAATTAGCATCGGAATACTAGGAGAATATATCGGCAGAATTTACGAGGAAGTTAAAGGCAGACCCACCTACACAATTGCTGAGTTAGCTGGCTTACAAATTTCTTGATTCTTGTCAGTAAGAATCGCTAATTTTTTGCTGTTTTGCCCATCTAGATAAAACTTGATCCTCCCTAGCGATCGCTACTGATGCGGCCTTGGCGGAGAGTTTTTGGGTCTTGGAGAATCTCTGGACAATAACGATCGAGCATTCTTTGCCAGCGACGGACAGGATCACAATCCCCGGTGACAGAGACAAGACGACCAAAAACGGAATTTTTTAGCCCAGTTTCACAGGGACGAAATTTCATTTCTGTTAGCTGGACTGATAGCTGATTGGAATCGCTAATAATTTTCTTGCGGATTTGTGGCACCAGGATTTTCTTGGTAGGAAAGGCTGTTACCAAACTCGAATTCCTGTCCGTAGGCTTCCTCTCCGTGTTGAGGCACATCTAACCCTTCTGCTTCCGTATTCGGTTTAACCCGCAGATCCATGAATAAACTGAGAACTTTCAGGATGACAAAAGTACCCACGGCAGCAAAGATATAAGTAGCAGCAACGCCAACAAATTGCGTCCAGACTAAGCCTGGGTTGCCAAATAGTAAACCGTCATTACCCAAGGAATTAACCGATTTAGTCGCAAAAACCCCCGTAAGGATTGCCCCTACCGTTCCACCCACACCATGGACGGGATAGGTATCCAAAGAATCATCAAAGCGCAATTTTGCCCGCAGACTAACCGCAAAAAAACAGCTAAGGGCAGTGATCGAACCAATGAGAATCGCCCCGATCGGCAGCACATAGCCGGCAGCGGGAGTAATACCCACTAATCCCCCTAAAAATCCACTAGCAATACCGATCGCCGTCGGTTTACCCCGTAAAATCCATTCTATAAGCATCCATGTCAAACCACCGGCCGAAGCGGCGATCGTGGTATTAACAAAAGCTGTCGTGGCTAGGGAACTAGAGGAAAGCGCGCTACCACCATTAAAACCAAACCAACCGAACCAGAGTAAACCGATACCTAGGAGAACAAAAGGCACATTATGGGGTGCATAGGCTTGGACACCAAAACTACGCCGCGGACCGATCATCCAGGCGGCCACCAGTGCAGAAATCCCGGAACTAATGTGAACAACGGTTCCACCGGCGAAATCCAGCGCCCCAGTGGCCGCCAACCAACCCTTACCCCAAACCCAGTGAGCTAGGGGAGAATAGATAAAGGTGGACCAAAGCAGTAAAAACCAAAAATAGGCTTTAAAGTTAACCCTTTCCACGATCGCACCCGAAATTAAAGCCGGGGTGATGATCGCAAACATCATCTGATAGACCATAAACACTTGATGGGGAACGGTGGGTGCATAACCGATATTGTCAGGTGTGGCCGCAGTGACACCGTTAAGAAAAATCCAATCTAGTCCCCCGATAAAAGCTTCAATTCCCTCGCCAAAACCACTTTTACCCGGGGTGACATCGAAAGCGAGACTATAACCCCAAAGCACCCAAGTTACCCCGATGACGCCCATGGCCACCAAACTCATCATCATGGTGTTGAGGACGTTACGGGAACGTACTAAACCCCCATAAAAAAAGGCCAGTCCGGGGGTCATTAATAAAACTAAAGCTGAGGAGATCAGCATCCAAGCTGTATCCCCAGCACTAATCGGATTGGGGGGAGCGGCGGTGATGGTTTCCGCAAAAACCGGGGCAACTCCAAAATTGAATCCCAGTCCCAGCAAAAGTACGGTTATTCCTACGATCTTTTTCATTGTCGGTTGGTGGTTAGTAGCAAGATTAATTTTTTCTGTCCGTAAAGAGACAAAAACCGAAAGAGAAAAGGTTTAGAAGGCAATTATAGCCATTGATCGCATCGGGGCGAGGCCTTCTTCTTTTTCTCTTTAACTTTGTCGGGTATCAATTAATCTATCTTTACAAGGTTTAACCTAACGAGTGCTAGGCGTTTCCATGTCAACACTGGAAGCATAATAGCTACCAGCGACGATATCGGACTCCTTGACGAAACCGCTATAGGCTTCCATGCCGTGTTCGCCTATATCCAGACCTTCCAATTCTTCTTCGGGAGTAACACGAATACCGAGGGTAGCCTTGAGGATTGTCCAAACAATACCACTAACAATCACGGTAAATGCCCCTACTGCCACAATCCCGATAATTTGGTTAATAAACAGTTGGAATTGACCGGTGATTAAACCGGCATCTTTGTTGAAGATACCGACGGCTAAAGTTCCCAACACACCACAGACGAGGTGAACGGAAGTCGCACCCACCGGGTCATCAATTTTCAGGTTATCGAAGAAAGACACCGAGTAAACCACGACTACGCCGGCGATTAAACCGATGATTGCCGCCGACCAATAGGATACACCATCACAACCGGCAGTAACGGCTACTAAACCGGCGAGAATACCGTTAATAATCATCGAAAGGTCGGGTTTACCATCTTTGAACCAAGCGGTAAGGGTAGCGGCAATGCCACCCGCGGCCCCGGCGAGGTTAGTTGTGACAGCGATATAGGGTACAGTTTCATTAACCGCTAAAGTAGAACCGGGGTTAAAACCAAACCAGCCAATCCAGAGAATTAAACAACCTAGGGTCGCAATACTCATGTTATGGCCGGGTAAGGCACTGGTGCGACCGTTGATGTATTTACCCATTCTCGGGCCGAGAATTGCAGCCCCAGTTAAAGCAGACCAACCACCCACCGAGTGAACCACCGTCGAACCGGCGAAGTCTTTAAAACCAAGGTCGGCTAACCAACCGCCACCCCAAACCCAGTGACCAGTGATCGGGTACATGATACCGACAATAATTAAGCTAAAAACTAGGAAATCGACGAATTTAATCCGTTCTGCCACTGCCCCAGATACAATGGTGGCTGCCGTTCCCGCGAAAGCGACTTGGAACAGGAAGAACACCGAGGTGGGCAAAGAGGCGGGCATGACGTAGGTGGCAGGATCGCTACTGCTAAGGAACCAACCTCCTGTACCGAAAAATTCGTTACTGACAGACCCAAACATCAGGGAGAAACCGATCGCCCAAAATGATATGGTGGAGAGGGCGAAAACGATCAGGTTTTTGGCGAGAACGTTAACGGCGTTTTTCTGGCGACAGAATCCCGTTTCTAGCATCGCAAAACCTGCGTTCATAAAGATCACGAGGATGGAGGCAATTAAAACCCAGATTGTATTGAGAGCGTTTTGGACATCTTCGGGAGTTAAGGGTTTCGCATCTTGGGCCTGTACGGCCGTGTTCCAAACCACAAAAATAATCGCGGACAAAGGAACACAGGCTAACCAGACAGGGTTAATTTTCGGTAATAAACCGACAAGTTCCCCAGATTTTCGAGCAATTCGTTTCATCGTTAATTCGTTGACTTTGTTGAGTTAGTAGGTCGATTCATTACTTTTGAGAATAATTACCGAGCAATTATGTCCTTTCCACCGCTAAATCCTAGGAACAGGGGTCAATCATTTCAGAAGACCAAACACCTAGGGATTTATCTTGAGGTGTGAGTAGTCAATGTTTTTCGATCTTTGTTTTTTTGATCTGAGATTTCTGTATTCGTTGATACATTTCATTTTAAAATAATAGTGGTGGAGAAGTGATCAAGAATTTAGTTATCAGATGCGAGTTATCAGTTCACTGATTACTTTTTACTGTTTACTGATCACTGAAAAAAGCTCCCCACTGATCAGTTTTTACTGTTTACTGATCACTGATAAAGTCTCCCCTCCTTTGGAGAAATCAACCATGGCCCAGGCAACGGAATTCGATCGCACAATGATGCAAAGATGTCTAACCCTTGCTAGACAAGGCTTGGGACGGACTTCTCCTAATCCCTTGGTGGGTTCTGTGATCGTTCAAGAGGGGACAATTATCGGCGAAGGTTTTCACCCGGAGGCCGGACAACCCCATGCAGAAGTTTTCGCCCTGAGACAGGCAGCAGAAAAAGCTCGTGGTGCCACTTTATACGTCAATCTTGAACCCTGTAACCACCATGGACGTACTCCCCCCTGTAGCGAGGCAATTATGCGAGCGGGCATTAAAAAAGTGGTGGTGGGGATGATCGATCCTAATCCCCTGGTGGCGGGGAAAGGTATTCAAAGATTAGAATCGGCAGGCATCGAGACGCTGGTGGGAGTGGAGGAGTCCGAATGTCTTCAACTCAATCAGGGTTTTATCCATCGCATTACCGCTAAAAAACCCTTCGGTATCCTCAAATATGCCATGACTCTCGATGGCAAAATTGCCGCTACTACTGGTCATAGCACTTGGATTACTAGCCCTGCTTCTCGCCAAATAGTCCATCAATTGCGATCGGCCTGTGATGCGATTATCGTCGGCGGTAGCACTGTCCGTCAAGATAATCCTCACCTAACCACTCACGGCCTCTCCGATCATAATCCCCTGCGCGTGGTCATGACTCGATCGCTCGATTTACCCTCCTCCGCCCATCTTTGGGATACCAGTCAATTTCCCACGCTTGTCTATACACAAGTTGATTCTAATGTCAAGCTTAAGCAACAATTATTAACAAAAGGCGTGGAAGTGATCGAACTAACCGAGGTGACACCCACTTTAGTGATGGAAAATCTTTATCAGAGGGGATTTTGTCAGGTTTTGTGGGAGTGCGGCGGCGGTTTAAGCGCGGCTGCCATCGCTGAGGGCATGGTACAAAAAATTATCGCTTTTATTGCGCCCAAAATCATCGGGGGAATCAAGGCACCTACTGCCGTGGGTGATTTAGGTTTCCAGTTAATGAGCCAAGCTTTACAGTTAGAAAATGTCACGGTTAATTATCTCAATCCCGATATTGTGATTGAGGGATATCTGCAAATTGACATCCTCGCCGCCCTAAAAGTGCGGCGATTCCTAAACCTCACGATTTAAGTTTCTGCTTCAACCACCGTTGCATACCACGGTTAAAAAACCATGTACTGTCTTACACAAAGTCCACAGACTTTCGCGACCTTTC
>NZ_JADBRW010000118.1:0-8735 GCF_020247025.1 Microcystis sp. M109S1 | reverse complement strand
TTAATTGAGGGAATGAATACCAAAATAAAGCTTATTAAAAGAATAAGTTATGGATTTACCAATTTTGAACATCTTCGACTTAAGCTGTTTGCTTGCTTTAATTCATAACAAAAATTAACACACGAAAACCAGAAGAGCCGCGTTGGGGTTGTTGGGTTTCGCTTTTTCAATCGAATTAATACGTTTTCTCCCAAGTATTGTTTCGCTCAAACCAATCTACGAGACTGCTCCCTAATTAGATTTAATTGGGCTAACCTACTTCCAAATTGTGTTAGCATCAGAGATAAGTATAAAACAGCCGAACGATTAAAGCGGGACTATTGGCTCTATAGGGTGTTTAACTGTGGGACAATGTCGGAAGTTTATGTCATTCGAGATGCGGTTACGCTAGGACGGCAACCTGTTACAAGCATTGAACATTATCAGCTTGGACTAGAGGCAATTCTACGGCAGGATGAACGGGAATGAAGATCAGCAAAATTCAGATTAAAAATTTTAAGTCTTTTCAAGATGTTACCGTATATCTAGATCCTGATTTTAATGTCTTTACTGGGGTTAATAATTCAGGAAAAACCAATTTGCTAGAGGCGATCGCTCTTTGGCATGAGTGTTTTAATAAGCTAATTCGACAAGCGGGCAAAGCATATAAAGAGTTATACAAAAAAGGTGATTATATTCTCGGTCATACAACAGAAAAATATTTTCCTTACGAAACTATTAAAACGGTTAGAACTTCAAATATTGACGATATTTTTTATCAACGTGATACAACTGCTCCTATTGAATTATCTATTAACTTAAATAAAGTAGATATAAATTTAGAAATTGGTTTTTCTATCAAGACCTCTGGTTTAAATTATGTTATTGAGCTTTTGAATTATAACCAATATAACTTTAGAGGATTCAATGAGTTTTTTGAAAATTTTTCCAACCCTATTAGTGCATCTTTTGCCTCTCCTGTAGCCACCATCAGAACTGAGGAGAGATTTGTGACTCGTCCACAAATTATTGAATCTATTCAAAAAAGAGAGTCTGTTGAAGTTGTTCGTAATCGTTTATACAATCTTTATTATGATACAACTCGAAATGAAAATCTTTACAATAAATTTATTCGAGATTTATCGTATATTCTCTTTAACGGCGATAAAAAAATTGAGTTTTTCCCTAAAAGTGATATCCAAAAAGATATAAAATCAGTGATTTATTATAAAATCGAGTCAAGAGATATTGAGAAAGATATTTCTCTATTGGGAAGTGGAACGTTACAAATTATTGTTATTTTATTGAATCTTTACGCACCGGAAAAAACTAGAGACCTAAACTTAATTTTATTTGATGAGCCTGATAGTCATATTCATCGGGATATTCAAAAACGTTTAATCGATACGGTTCTTAGATTTTCGACAAATACTCAAATCTTTTTAACAACTCATAATGAGACTCTAATTCGTCAGGTTCCTCTGCATCAGCTTTTTCATATTGAAAACAGACCTCAATATAATTATAATGCTTTATCTCGACAAGAACTTTTCGTAGAGCCACACTTTAAAGGAATTTATCCCTCTGCGCTAAATCCTATTATTAGTTCTTTAGGGAATAGCAATGGTTTAGATTTTATTAATGCAGTTGAAGCGGATAAAATCATTTTTGTCGAAGGTCAGGATGATGCAAAAGCAATTTATACGTTATTACAAAAGAATACTATTGGTATAAATACAAAAAAATATTCTTTCTGGGTGATGGGTGGAGTCTCTGAAATTTTTAAGGATTTACCTAGTTATAAAAAGATCTTTCAGTTAATTAGAAATCAAGAAACGCTTTGGAGTAAGGCTTTTCTCGTCTTTGATCGTGATTTTATTGAAGATGATCACCGTGATAAGCTTATTGAAGCACTGGGTAGTCATGTTAAAATTCCAACTTATATCACTCCGTCTTATACTTTTGAGTCAATTTTATTAATGGATTTGATCAAGTTATCTCATCTACTAAAAAAATGGCTAGAAGCCAAAAAAGATGATATTAATGTTGATCGATCTGCTTTGGTACAATCCCTAGAGAATCATTATTTAACAATTATGCAACAAAAGCTAGAGAGTCTTGATGATAAATATATTGATGAGACTTGCCATCGGTATGCCAACGTCAGGGAACAACTAAGTAAAAGGGATTTTTTGAATAACCAAAATCCTATTAAAGAAAATGATATTAGTCTAAATACTCTATTTAGGAGGTATTTAATAACCATCAATGACAATCGTGAATTTTATAAAATGGCTAATAAAAATGATGTTCAAGCAATTATTAATCAAGTGACCAAACCTTATAATATAGAGTTCAAGATTGAGCAAGATTTTATTTCATTACTCAATCTTGTTGATCGCTCAACTTGGTTTGAGGAGTGGGATTTTTTAACGAGATTGTAGAATTTTAACTATGACGACCTACCCTAAACGCCTCATTGAAGTTGACCTACCCATTAAGCGAATTTCTGCCCATGCGCGGCGGTAAAAATCGATTCGTCATGGGCATATTTCTACGCTGCATATCTGGTGGGCAAGACGACCACTGACCGCGTGTCGGGCGGTAATTTGTGCGGCGTTGTGGCCGGATCCAGTGGATGAAAACTGCCCGCAAGAGTTTAGAGAAGATGCGGCCAAAATTATTACTGAATTTGCCAAGCAAACTGATTACTGATTACTGATGAGTGATGACTGATGACTGATGACTGATTACTGTTTACTGATCACTGATTACTGATTACTGATTACTGATTACTGATTACTGAAAAAAAGCCGCCGCTGCCCGTTCAAATTAACCGAAGTGAGGCATAAGAGTCAAAACTCCCAAGTCTAAATCTTTACTATTGATCGATGTTGCCTCATAGAGAGCCAACATATCGTTTAATTGGGGATTACCGCAGGAGGAACCGGTTACGCCCATGGCAATAATCAAACCACAATAACCCTCGGTATTTTTGATGCGTTTTTGCCAATTGCGGCGCGCGTTACGGTGGTCGGGATCATCTTCCTCAAATTCCCCAAATAGATAGAGATCACCGTTAGCCATTTTCAGAATCCCCAGATCATAACGGGTATCTTCGAGGGGATCTTCGCCAGGGTTAAAACCAATAGCCGCCAAACCGCCAGCTTGTTCGATTTTTTCGATAATTTCCTTGGCTTTCGGTCGGGAGGTCTGGATCATCACCACGGGGAAACCCTCTCCTTTTGTCGGTACGGATTGGGGTTGATAATGGATTTTTGGACGACTGCGAATTTTATCTAATAATTGCCAGGGAACCATTCCCAGACTGAGATGTGCATTATCAGGAACTAAATCCTCCTTGAGTACGGATTCTTCCTCATCATCCTCATCCTCGTCGTCATCCTCCTCCAAGAGTTGCATAAATTCCGCACATAGATCGGGCATCGTGGCCACCGTCACCGCCACGGTTTCCCCTTTTGCCTGTTCGGGATCGAGGGGAATGCGAAAACGACGCTGTAATTCTCCGATCGGTTCTTCGGATAAAGCGGATTGATTGCCTTTAAAAAAGCGCAACAGAGCCATTAAAGCTAAATATACCGTGATTGCTTCTTCTTCATCTAAATAGGGGCGAATACCTTCGTAGGGATGCACGCTGCCGAAAACTGGATGGATTTGGGAGGGGGCAGCCGAGGCTAGATCGTAGTCATCCTCATCATCGTCCTCATCATCATCGGCCAATTCGTAGCTTAAAAACCAACAATCTTGGGAAAGAAAGGCTTTTTCTAATCTTTCCATCGATTTTTCTTCTAAAGCGGACTGCCGGAATTGTTTGAGGGATTCTAGGGAACGATAGAGAATGATTCCGTATTCCCGACCGAGCATTCCCATGACACAGGCGTAAAGATTCGGGAAATCGGGGCGATCGAGCTTAATTTCCAAAATATCGTAATCAGCTAAACAGGACCAGGGTTCAGCTTTCCAAATTTCGTGAGCGGTTTTCACTAAAGCGGACTGCCAAGTGGGAGGAATTGCCGGGGGGCGGTTATTTTGGAATTCGTCGAATCCACGAAAGAGATCATCGATCAGGGGCAAACTGGGTACATAATCGATGGTGATATCGAGATCTTGCAGTACCCCGCGCAGAAAAAACTGTGTTTCTCGATCGCGGACGATAATTTTTTTCGGTCTGGCTGGCCGGGCGGGACTTTGCGGTGTTTCGATGGCGCGGATTAAGGTTCTCACCATGGCCTCTGGCCCGGTTTCGGGGGAAACTACTTCCATAGCGCGTACACAGCCCTCGCTACCATCCACCCAGATCACGCACTCGCCGCCGCTTTCTTGATTTGGTTCTAAGGTGGCCCGGGGCATTCTCTCGGATAAGGATAAAGCACGACGATCTCCTTCCCAAACACTGGGAATTTGTGGGATTTTTTTGAGGCGGCTTTGGGTGGTCCGGGGCAGAAGATTCATCGGGAAATTTAGGGGTAGCTGTTTTAGGATTTTAACCTTTTCTTTTCAAGGATTCCATAAGAATTTTCTATCGATTTAGTCCATAACTTGATAAATAAACCGGAAACCTGACCAAGTTCCTAGATCAAAGGCGTATTCATCAATTACACTGCCAGAACTATCCGTTTTTAGACCTAAATCTAATTTTAGATCGCGACCGAATGCTCTGGCTATTTCTAGGGGGTTAGTCAGGGTGAGCAGTTGGGTGGCTTCTCCTTTGACGTTTTGAGTAGCATTAAGGATTGTAAAGGTTTTTGGGAAAGGATGGCGACTGAGGATCAGTAGATTTTCTCTGATGCCCTTGGGTTGACTAATTTTCCAATGCCCTTGGCGGTCATTGGGGATGGTGGCCTTGCTTTTGGCCGCCACGACAAAGGGGGCCAATGGGCTGGAATTGGTGAAATTATCGGAGGTTTCTGAACAGGAACAGTATAAAAGCGGTTGGCGATCGCTGTTGAGGACAAGGATCAGTGCGTAGAGGGGTTGTTCTTCTTGATTCTCAATTTGATAGCGAATTTCCGTCCCCAAGGGCAGAATTAAGTCATTGTTAGCGTTATCGTTGGCCTTGCTATTATTGAGGGCTTTTTTCGTTTGCAGACGGGAGATATAGATTTTATCAATGCTTTCGAGGGTGACAATGACGGCTAAACCGGAGGATTCTTGATTGATCAACAAGTGCCACAATTTGCAGGCCAGCAGGGTTTCTAGTTGCGATTGCAGTCGTTTGATTCCCGATTTAATGGCTTCGTTGACCGCCCCTAAACTACCGATAATTAGGGAGCCATTGGCAGATAATAACTGATAATTGCCAGTTTCTTCGCTACCAACTCGACTTAAGAGACAATCTACCGCTTGTTCGCCAATGTTAACCACGGCGGCCACATCGGGCAAACTGGCAAAGGTACTGGTGGCATCTACCCGTTCAATCCGGGTTAAGTTATTATCCAAACCGACGATTAAGCCGATTTGACTCGGAAAAACCCGCAATTTTTCCTCTAGAATCTGTCCTATTTCTAGGGAGGCGGTTGCCGATAATAACTGGGCTTTGGCTTTTAAACCCTGACGGGAGAGAATTTGTAGGCTGATTTCCTCCCCGGTCGCCTCAATAAAGCTCAAACAGGAGTTAATTCCGTAATTTTCTAGGATTTCTAAGGGCAGGCCGACCAGATTGACTTCTAGGGTGCGCTCGTCAATAAGATTTGTAACAATTGCTGCCCCGCCCCTTGACTTTTCTGGCTTTGTATGATAAAGCGCCGCAGAATTATTTTTTTGATTACTGGTTAGGATTGCCGGTTGCTGTTGTTCACTGCTGTGACTAGCGACGAGATTGCGGAGACGGGGAAAAGCGATCGCAATTGTCGGACTGGGGGAAACTTGCCAGAGATACTGAGTGAGATCATAGGTGAATAAGCCGGCATTGGGGCTATTACCGCTCAATTCCAGGGCGATTTGCTCTGGTTTAGCGGCAGCGAGAATAACGCCGTTACTAGGCTTATTTTTGAGGTTAAAACGGGTTTTAATATCGGCAGCGAAAGTTAACTCGGCGGGGTTAAGGTCACTAATGGTTCTAGAATAGGAGCGAACGCGGAGATTACCGAGATAGGGCTGAGGTTGGGGGAGATGACTACTATCAAAAACCAAGCTAAACTTATCCGTAGCTAGACAGCGAGCCAAAAGCAAAATATTTTCCTTAATTAGAGCATTTTCTGCCCCATCAGCAGCAATAAAAACCTCTTTTCGGGCCCCAACACTGCCATAACCGCTAAAGTGAAAAATTACCACATCCCCCGTTTTAGCTTGGGCGATCAGGTGTTCTAAAAAAGCCAATTCGATCGCTTCTCTAGTGGCTTTTTGCCCCGTTAAAGTCACTATATCAGCATCCTGAAAACCAAAACGATAACGGAGAAGGTCTTTTTGTAACTCCACATCGGTAAGACAACCGGGCAGCGGCGGAATATTCGCCCCATACTGGTCAATACCGACTAAAAGAGCCAATTTTCGGGGATTAGGGGCGGCGAGAGCAGCCAAATGACGGTTAACTGTCCCTTGACTAATCGCCAAAGTCAGCAACCCCCAACCTGTCTGCTGGATCAATTCTCGCCTAGTTATGTTCATGACTCTCGCATGGCGCGGATTAATTCGGCAGCCACTTCTGGACGGGAGAATTCCGGAGGTGGTAATTCTCCTTTACGCAGCAGTTCCCGGACTTTCGTTCCCGAAAGGTGTATTCTTTCTTCCGGTAAACTGGGGCTAGTTTTAGTGGTTGCCATTCCCGAAGTGCGGGTACAGTAGAAAGCGTGTTCAAACTTCATCGGCATGATTCCCAATTCCCCCGGCTCGAACTCATCAAAGATATACTGAGCATCGTAGGTTCCGTAGTAGTCTCCGACTCCGGCATGGTCACGACCGACGATAAAATGGGTACAACCGTAGTTTTTACGGATAATAGCGTGGAAAATTGCTTCCCGGGGGCCTGCATAACGCATAGCTGAGGGGTTGATAGCCAGAATAACGCGATCTTGGGGAAAGTATTTATCCATCATGATCTCATAGCAACGCATCCGCACATCGGCCGGCACATCATCGCTTTTGGTAGCGCCGACAAGAGGATGCAAGAATAAACCATCTACCACTTCTAGGGCGCATTTTTGAATGTATTCGTGGGCCCGGTGGATGGGATTACGGGTTTGGAAACCGACAATCGTTTTCCAAGCTTTTTCGTGGAACATTTTCCGCGATTGCAGAGGATCGATCTGATATTTGGGAAACTGAGGATGAGGATCGCGCTGAAGCAACCATATTGGACCTGCGAGGTTAATTTCTCCCTGTTCGTAGAGGACTTTTACCCCGGGATGTTTCTGGTCGTCGGTACGATAGACGTTAACTGCTTCGTGGGCCTTATTGTAACGGTATTTTTGGGTTAGCTCTAGGACTCCGACAAAGTTGCCTGCGCTGTCATCTAAACGAATCCAGTTGCCTTCTTTGAGGGGATCCGCCACTTCTTCGCTAACGGAAAGAGTCACGGGAATTGCCCAGGGTAAACCATTGATTAGACGCATATCATCGACGACTTTTTCGTAGTCGTCCTGTTCCATAAAGCCTTTGAGGGGACTGAAACCACCAATAGCAATCATAACTAAATCCGAGAGCGCTCGTTCATCTAAGGAAACTCGCGGTAGTTTTTCAGCTAGGGCCAGAAATTCTGCTTTTTCAGCAGCGGTAGCAATACGATTAATTAATTGCCCACCGTGGGGCGCGATTCCTTCGGTCAGTACAGTCATAAAAATTTCTTTACATTGTCACGGTTTATCCTATCAGAAGTTGGCTAAAGCTTAATCAAAGGGGCGTGACTGTCGATGCTTTTCTGGGGCGAAAGGCCTACAATAAGATTTGTAAAGAATTATCAATAATTATGAGCGAAAAAGTTGTCCTGATTGTCGGTGCTACGGGGGGTATCGGTGCTACTTTAGCCCGTAAACTAGCTGTTAATGGTCATAAACTCGTATTAGTGGCCAGAAATGCCGATAATTTATCTAATTTAGCTAGTGAGTTGGGTTGTCCCTCTTTAATTGTGCCGACGGATATCACCAATCCGACTCAGGTAGAAACTTTGATGGAAAAAATTGTCTCCCATTACGGCCGGTTGGATGTGTTGGTTAATGCGGCTGGGGCCGGGGTGATGAAACAATACAATAAAATCACGCCGGAAGATTTAGATAAAATGCTCGACCTCAATCTGAAGGGGAGTTTTTATACCTGTCAGGCTGCGGCTAATGTGATGAAGGAAAATAAGTACGGTCATATCTGTAATGTGGTGGGAATTTTAGGTAAGCATTCTATGGCTATGGCTGCCGCTTATTGTGCTTCTAAGTACGGGGTAGTCGGTTTTAGTAAATGTTTGGCCGATGAGTTAAAACGCTATGGTATTAAAATGACTTTATTCTATTTTGGTGGTGTGGATACTCCTTTTTGGGATCAGGTGAGCTTAAAAGTTGATCGCACTAAAATGTTAACCGCTCAAACCGCCGCCGATGCTATCTATTTTGCCATGAATGCTGAACCACAAGCCGTCCCCATGGAAATTAATATTCAACCCGATAGTCATCTCTTTTTTTAGTCGTCAGCTTTTTCAGTTATCAGTTATCAGTTATCAGTTATCAGTTATCAGTTATCAGTTATCAGTTATCAGTTATCAGTTATCAGTTATCAGTTATCAGTTATCAGTTATCAGTTATCAGTTATCA